>NZ_DATBNB010000351.1 GCF_036554565.1 Longimicrobium sp.
GAACGGCTTTTGCGGGACCTTTCCGTCCAGTGGCGCGTGCTCCGACGCCGCGATCTCGTCCAGCGTGCCGCCCAGGTGCACCGTGGCCGCGCGCGCGCACTCGGGGTTCTTCCACGGGATGGGGCCGCTGAGCGCCCAGTCGATCTTGAACGAGCCCGCGCCGTACCGAAACCGCTCCAGCGCCCGCCGGTAGCGTCCGGACAGGCGGTGCCCGGCCACCCGCAGAACCTGTCGTGGAGTCAGGTCCAGCAGCACGAGCGGCACGCCCTGGAACTCGTCGATGTTGTCCACCGGCGCACCCGTGACGATCTCTCCGCCCAGCGAACGGAGGTACGAGGCCAGCGCGTTCGCGATGCTCTGCGAGCCGCCGCGGGCGATGGGCCACCCCACCGCGTGCCCCGCGGCAACGAGGGTCAGCCCGAAGGCGGCGGTGGGCGAGCGGGTGAGGGGCACCATGCTGTGGGCGGCGTTCCCCGCGAACAGCGCGCGCGCCAGCTCGCCCTGGAACCGGCGCTTCGCCAGCCCGTACGCCGGCCGGATGCCGTACACGCCAAACCGCGCCAGCAGCAGCGGGTGGTCGGGAAACTCCAGCGGCCCCAGCACGTCTTCCGCCAGTACCAGCCAGCGGCGCACCCACGGGTTCATCAGCTTCTTCCAGGCGCGCGCGTCGGGGCCCAGCGTGGCGCCGGTCTCCTCCATCGACCGCTCCAGCATGGCCACGGTGCCGTCGTCCTGCGGATGCGCCAGGCAGGCCGGCGAGTGCACCCACTGCAGCCCGTGCTCGGCCAGCGGCAGTGAGCGGAAGAAGGGCGACGACACACCCAGCGGGTGCACGGTGGAGCACACGTCGTGGTGAAAGCCGGGAAGCGTCAGCTCCTCGGTGCGCATCCCCCCGCCGATGGTATCCGCCGCCTCGCGCACCACCACGCGCCGCCCCGCCTGCGCGAGCGCGATGGCCGCCGCCAGCCCGTTGGGCCCCGATCCCACCACCACCGCGTCCGGACGTGCCATCCCACCCTCCCGGTTTGCCCTCCGCCTGGTGCCACGCGCGCCGACCGGGGCACGACCCATACCAGAAGGGGCGAACGGAAAAAGGGCGCCTCCGCCATCGCGGAAGCGCCCTCTCGGCATCGGCGTACGCCGGTTCAGCGCCGGAACTCGTACACGGTTTCGTACGTGGTGGTGCAGTGAACCGGGTTCCGGCAGCTCTCGGTGAGCACCACCTTCCGGGTATGGAAGCTCGCCTGGAACCGTTTGAAACCGAACTGAACCCACCCTTCGGAACGCGAATAGGAGCCTTCGTTGGTTTGCCGGCCTCCGTCGTACACTGCGCAGCCGAGCCCCGGCGGCGGATCGGGCGGGCAGCGGTCGACGGAGACCATGCTGGCCGTGCCGTCGGGCCGAAGCGTAAGCTCGGCACTTACTGCCTCGACTAGTTCGTAGTGCCGGTGCGGCGCAGGGAGCGGCTTTCCATTCACGGTCGCGAGAGTGTAGACGACTGCATCGGTTCCGACCGGCCCTTCGCAGCCGCCCAGGATCACCACCGCCAGCAGCACCGCTCCTCGGCACAGGGTGTCGAACGCCACCTTCATCGCACTCGATCCAGATTCGTTGGTTTGCAGGGACTCGCGCCGCGAGAACGCGTGCCGAAGCGATTGTGACACGCTGGCTTTGCGGAGTCGGCAGAAGATCATCCCCGCCGGCTCCGCTTCGTTGTGCCCCTGGAGCGTCAGGCCGCGTCGGACTTCTCGGCGGAGCCGCTCTTTTCCTTCTCCTTCTCGCGTTCGCCGCTCTTGTCCTTCTCCCGCTCGCCCGACCCGCTCTTTCCCTTGCTGCTCTCGCCCGGCCGGTACGAGCTGTCGCTATCGCCGCCGGAGATCACGCGGATGGGGATGGGGTTGGGGATGGCCACCTCCACCCGCTCCGTGCGGTTGGCCTGCACGCGCTGGATCCAGGCGTCGTCTTTGGCCGCGCCGCCGGACTGCATGACCATGCGCGCCACCCGCAGCCCGTCGGCGTTGGAGATGCGGATGGATCCGTGCGACGCCGCCGTTCCCAGCGACTCCGGCTCGTTTGTGCCGTGGATGGAGCGTGGCGGATCGTACACCATCTGAATGCGCCCGAGCGGGTTCTCGGGGTCGCCCGGCTCCGACACCTCTTCGTCCTTGGCCCATTCCTCGTCCGTAGGCGGCGTCCAGCGCGGGTTGAACACCACCTGGCCGACGGTCCACTCACCCGTGCGGGTGGGCCACTCCTCGGTCCCCACCGCGATGGCGTGCGTGCTGACCACCTGGTCGTTGCGGTACACGTACAGCTTGCGCTCGGCGACGTTCACCTCCAGCCGCAGGTCTGGCGGCGGCATGGGCGGGGGCGCCGGCTGGGCCGGGGCCTGCGCCTGTGTCTGCGCGGGCGCCGCGGCCGCCGCGTCGCCTGAGGCGTCGTTTTCGTCCGAGCTGTCCTTGACCGAGCATCCCGCCGTCGCCAGCAGCGCCGCGGCCAGCGCCGTTCCTATCCACCGTTGCAGCATCCATCGCTCCTTTCCAGGGTTTGCACCGCCCCCCAAGCAAGGCGTGCGCCGCCAGACGCCGATTCGCTTCCCTCGACATTCGAGTCTGGCCGCGTCCTTGCGACCCTGCGACGCGCCCCACCCCCACCGCGCACGAGGCTCAAGATGATCTGCATCCTTCACGGATACCTGCTGGAAGGCTCGGGAAGCAACCTGTGGACACGCTCCATCGTGGAGTCGCTCTGCAGGGAAGGCCACAACGTTCACCTGATGGCGCAGGAGAACCACCCCGAGCGCTACCCGTTCATCACCGAGGCGCGCCGCTACCGGGGCGACGAGCCCGCCGAGACGTTCTACCGGGCGGACGCGGAGCACCCGGGGTGCTGCGTGCTCCACAAGCCGGTGCTGGGCGACACCCTGCCGGTGTACGTGTGGGACAAGTACGAGGAGTTCCCCAACGTGGTGCCGATGGTTGACCTGGACGACGAGGCGGTGGAGGCGTACGTGGACCGCAACGTCCGCGCGCTGCGCCGCATCGTCGCCGAGAACGGCATCACCGCCATCCACGCCAACCACGCGGTGCTGATGTCCGTCGTCGCGCAGCGGGTGAGCGAGGAGACGGGCGTTCCCTTCGCGGTGATGCCGCACGGAAGCGCGCTGGAGTTCGCCGTCAAGCGCGACGAACGGTTCCACCGGCTGGCGCTGGCCGCGTTCACCTCCGCACGGCGCGTGTTCGCCATCGGCGGCGAGATGCGCGACCGGGTGCGCGGCATCCTGGGCGCCGTGCCGAACCTGGAAGAGAAGTTCTCGGAGCTTCACCTGGGCGTCGACACCAGCCAGTTCGAGCCCATCCCCCGGTCGGAGCGGCCGAACAACGTCGCCCGCCTGGCGGAAGCGCTGGCGGGGATGAAGCGCGGCCGCGTTCCCGCCCAGGAGACGGAGATGCTGGGCCGGCTGCGGGGCGACATGACCATGGACGAGCTGCGCGCCGTGTTCGCCGATGCCCAGCGGTACGAGGGCAAGACGCCGGACGAGGCGCTGGAAGCCAAGCTGAACGGCGTGGACTGGGCTCGAGACCCCACGCTGCTCTTCGTGGGCCGATTGATCAGCAGCAAGGGAATCCAAAGTGTGGTCGCCGCCCTGCCGCTGATCCTGGAAAAGCGCCCGGACCTGCGGGTGATCGTCGTGGGGCACGGCCCCCTGCGCGAGGTGCTGGAGGCGCTGCTCTGGGCGCTGCGCGAGGGGGAGCGGGCCCTGGTGGACCTGATCGTGGCCCACGGCCGCGTGCTGGAGGGTTCGCCGGAGGGGGAGTCGGAGGGCGAAGAGCTGACGCAGGTGGCGCTGTACCTGGAGCAGCTGCGCGAGCGCGGCGAGCTGGACGCGTACTACGCCGCCGCGCAAAAGCACCTGCGGCCGGATACGGTGCTGTTCACGGGCTACCTGACGCACCGCGAGCTGCACCACCTCTTTCCGTGCTGCGACGCGGCGGTGTTCCCCTCCGTGGTGAAGGAAGCGGGTCCGCTGGTGTTCCTGGAGGCGCTGGCGTCGGGCGCGTTTCCCCTGGGCACCTACTTCGCGGGGATGAAGGCCAGCATCGACTCCGTGGCCCAGGCGCTCCCG
>NZ_DATBNB010000352.1 GCF_036554565.1 Longimicrobium sp.
CGTCTTCGGTGACGGAGCCCTCGCCGCGCCAATAGCCCTGCTGGTCCGCCTGCTCCGCGGCCTGAACGATCAGGCGGGCCAGCTCGTCGGGCGGAAGATTCGTTGCGTGGTTCACGTCATCAGGGGGCGCGGGGAGGGAGATCTGATGCCGGAAAACTGGTCCCGCGGGACCGTCAGGGCAAGGCGCGGCACCTCGCAATGGCCAAATCCGCGGGCTTCGACGCTCACCAGCGCCGGTCCACGCCGTACTCATCCAGCATCCGGTCCCGCCCGATCACCGGTACGTCCTCCTTCAGCGCCTGTGCCGCGATCATACGGTCGAACGGATCCTTGTGATACCGCGGCAATCGTTCGAATTCGAAGACGTGCTCGAGCTCGACCCGAAGCAGGGCGATGTTGTTCTCCCGAAGACCATCGCGCACGAACTCCATGAAGGGCTTGTGCAGGGTAAGCCTTCTCTGGTTCGACTTGATGCCCATCTCCCAAAGGCTTGCGGTGCTGACCAGCGATTCATTGGCAGGATCGAGAGTCATCGCGCGGGCGTGCGCCGAGAGCTGCGGCGCTCCGCTCACGAGCCAGATAAACGCATGGGTATCGAGCAGGAGCCTCATCCGTCGTCCTCCTCGAACTCCGGGAGGGGGTCATCGAAATCAGGGGACATCCAGACGTACCCTTTCAGACTCCCGGATCCCGGACGCGGCGGCGGCTCGCCAGGCAAGGTGACGAACCGCTCGACACCGTTCTCGACCACCGTCTTGAACATCTCGCGTGTCGAGATCACCACCTTGCGATGCTTGCTGGGATCCGGTTCCGAGGCGTTGCTCTCCGCGGCCTTCTCCCTTGCGAACGCGACCGCGTCCTCCTCCCGCGTGAACTCGACATCGCGGATCAGCTCACCGCCATCATAGACGAGCCAGCTCCGGCGCGTGGGGATCACGTGCCAGTCGAGGATCACGTTGAAGACGGGCTTCTCGTCCATCAATGCCGTATGGGGCATGGGATCTCCGGATGATCGGAATGGATGACGCGGCACATCGCGTACCCTCGTGAGACGCTCCCCGCGGGTTCGCGGTGCCACAAGTGGACGGAGTGAAATATGGTGCCGTGCGCACCTGAATTCCAAACCGCCACCCGCCACCGGCCGGACGCGAACGAAAAGAAGCAGGCCACCCCTGGAGGGACGGCCTGCTATTCATCTTCGAAACCGGCGAATCCGCCGGCTATTTCGCTCCGGTGGGGCCACCCGCCGGTCAGGACTCCGGGTAGAACTGCACGGTCCACTCGGAGCCGGTGGCGAAGCCGGCCAGCTTTGCCGGGTTGAAGATGCTCAGGCTGGTCACCGCGCCACCGGCCATCCACGAGGGCCCGTCGACCACGCGCAGGTGGCAGCCGCCCATCACCAGCCCGGCCCGGGGGACGTCGTTGCTGATCAGCGTGCACGCGCCCGACGCGGTGAACACGCCTTCGGGGGTGTCGAACCGCGCGTAGAACTGCTGCGGCAGGCCCGGCGGAAAGCGCGGGTCGGTGATGCGAAGGCAGGCCGTGGCGCTTCCCACGCGGCGGACGCCGTTGTTCACGATGCGGCCGGACGAGGCGGTGCCCGCCTCGGACCAGAGCGAAGCGCCCAGGAACACGTTCGTCTGGAAGGGCGCCTGCGCGCAGACGGCACGGTCGGCGGGGAAGTCGGGATCTTCCACCGACCGGAAGCGCAGCACCGTGGGACGCGCGCCGGTCTGGGGCGACGAGTTGATCACTTCGGCGCTGCCGCCGTACAGGGCGGCGTCGCCGCCAGCGGCGTGGCGGTCGGCGCCCGCGGGCGCATCGCCGCAGGCGGCGAGGAGCAGGGTAAGCGCGAGGGCAGCAACAGAGCGGGAGTACATGTGCAAAGTCCTTCGATGAATGATGGTTGGAAGATCGGCTACAGGCGGATGAGCTGGGCGCCGTAGTGCACGTTGGCACCCACGGCCGCGATCAGCACCAGGTCGCCCCGGCCCAGTTGAACGACGCCCTGCTCCAGGTCCTCGGCCAGCAGGATCAGCATTCCGGCGGCTGAGGTGTTGCCGTAGCGGTCGACGTTGCACGCCACGCGGTCGGCGGGAAGCCCCGACTGCCTGACGAAGGTGTCCATCAGCCGCTTGTTGGGCTGGTGGAAGTAGTACCGCTGCACCAGCGGCGCGAGCTCCGGCTGCTCGGCCAGCACGCCGTCGATGCAGGCGTTCATGTACGTGGGATACGACCGCGCCACCAGGTGCCCGTCCACCACGAACGCCTCGTCGGCACGGTTGGCGACGGGCGACATGCGGCTTTCCAGCCCGCCGGCCCGGCGGATGACCAGCTGCAGGTAGTCGTTGCCCGACATCGACGAGATGATGCCCTCGCCCGGGCGCCCGTCGCCGCGCAGGATGATGGCCCCCGCGCCGTCGCCGAACACGTAGGCCCCGAAGGCCGCCGGCAGCCGCTTGCGGCCCGGCGACGAGGCCACGTCGCCGCTCCACACGTCGCGGTCCACCAGCGCCGAGGTGAACGCGCTGCCGATGACCGCCGCCGTGCGGATGGCGCCGCTGCGGATCATCTTGTACACCATGTCCGTCACGTACGGCGTGCCGCCGCATCCGTCGTCGATCAGCAGGCCGAAGCAGTCGGGGCGGCACCCGACGCGGCGGTGCACCTCCATGGCGTCGTGGCTGAAGTTCACCCGGTCGGGGGTGCAGGTGACCACGAAAACGGCGTCGAGCTCATGCCCCTCGATGCCGGCCATCTCCATGGCCCGGCGCAGGGCCGCCTCGCACATGTCGGTATTGTTCACGGGCTCGCCCGCCACGGCGGTGGGGGCCATGGTGACGCCCGTTTCGGGGTTCAGGTCCCACAGGAACCGGCGTTCCCGGATCTGCGTCTTCTCGGCGATCCACTCGGCCGACCAGCCGGGGATGGCCTGCGTGATATGTTCGTTGCTCACCGCACGGGGCGGCACGTAGGCTCCCGCACCGACCACGCGAACGCCTCGCGTGCCGAACGCGTTCGACAGCTGAATCATTGGAAGCTCCGGGGGATGGATAAGGACCGCGGCCTGGCGGGGTGGTGGGCCAGGGAGAGAAAATGTGTCTCGCAGGGAAATGCGTCGGATAGCATCCGCACACATAATGCCTTAACATCGCCCTTTCGCGCAAGCCCCCCTCTCCCGCCCTGAATACGGTATACCGCGACGGCGCCCGATCCGGTGCGACGGAGCACAAGTGCTTGCGGAGCAGGAAGGTAGCCCGGTTCTCCCCGCGATCACCGACGCGCCGGACCGCCTCGAGTGCACGTGCCACCAAGGCTTCAATCCACTCATCTGCAACCGAAATATGGTTCAGTACGCTGAAAACTTTGCGCGAACCAATCATCCAGGAGCCATTCAGATCGTGGAACGTCACGGCGTTTTTGGAGCGGTCCGCTTACCTGGCTCGTCTTCGGTCATCCCCTCGGCGCGACACGACGGGCGGCCGGGGGAGAACGAATCCGGCCGCCCTCATCGCGAGGGCGGCCGGAGACGTCGGGAAGCCGGCTGCGGTCAGGCGAGGATGGCGTCCACCAGCACGGGCCGCGCGGCGTCCTGCTCCATCACGAGCAGCGGGGCCACCTGAATGACCTCGTCCTCGTTCCACGCGCGGAAGCAGTCCCAGTCGAACTCGCGCGCGGCGCGGGTCTGGTCGGGAAAGCCGAACCAGTCACGCCAGCCTTCGCTCTCCGCGCGCCACTTGCAATCCCAGTGGAAGGCGATGTGGCGCTCTTCGGTGAGCGTGCGTACGATCAGCGTGCCGCGGAAGTACTCGCAGCCGGACGACGCGCGAAGCTCGATTGATTCGATGGGGAGAGCCGGGTATTCTACCAGCGCCTTGTGCAGCGTCCGCTGAACCTTTACCGGGGGGCAGCCGTAGCCGAACCTGATTCGCTCACTGGAGCGGCCGTCGTTGATGAAGCGAAGGAGAGCTTCGCGAAAGGGAGAGGCCGCGGAGGAGCGGTCCAGCAGGTCGGCAAGGGTCACGGGCAGCACCGGGTTTGGAGGGAACTTTTTCGCGGACCGCAGAATCTAACGCATCGTGCCCATTTCGCCAAGTCGTTTCCGCATGCGGATTTGCGTGCTTCGTTCCGCCCGCCGTCCGCGAGGGTCCGCGTGACCGGATCCGATCAGGATTCGCCACGCGCGGACGTGCATGCGCCCGACGACGTCCTCCGCATCACGCGGCGCCTGCAGGATGCCGGGTTCCAGACCTGGGCCGTGGGCGGTGCCGTGCGCGATGCCCTGTCCGGCGGCCACCCGGGAGACTGGGACCTCACCACCGCCGCGCGCCCGGGCGACGTGCAGCGCCTCTTCCGGCGCACGGTTCCCGTGGGGGTCGCGCACGGCACCGTGGGCGTGGTGGGGCGCGACGGGCGCCTGTACGAGGTGACCACCTTTCGCCGCGACGTCGAAACCGACGGGCGGCACGCACGCGTGATCTTCGCGCAGACGGTGGACGAAGACCTGCGGCGGCGCGACTTCACCATCAACGCCGTCGCCTGGCACCCGCTCACGCACGAGGTGCGCGATCCGCACGGCGGCGTGCCCGACCTTCGCGCCGGCCTGCTGCGCACCGTCGGCGAGGCGGAGGAGCGCTTTCGCGAAGACCGCCTGCGCGTGCTACGCGCCCTGCGCTTCGCCGGCCGCTTCGGGCTGACGATCGAGGACGGCACCTGGGCCGCCGCGCAGGCCGCGGCGCCGGAGCTGGTGCACCTCTCCGCCGAGCGCGTGCGCGAAGAGCTGCTCAAGGTGCTGCGGCAGGTGCGGCCCCCGTCCGTGTCGCTGACGCTGTACCAGCAATGCGGCGTCCTGCGGCACCTGTATCCCGAACTGGAAGCTTGCGTCGGCGTTGAGGATGGGAAGGCCGACGTGTGGACGCACCTGCTCCGGGTCGTCGACCAGGTGCCCGCGCATCGCACCACCCTGCGCGTCGCCGCGCTGCTGCACGATGCGGGAAAGCCGCGGACGCGCACCGACGCCGGTTTTCCCGACCACGCCGCGGCCGGCGCAGCAACGGCGCACGCGCTGATGCGCCGCCTGAAGTTCTCCAACGCAGAGATCGACCGAACGGTGCACCTGATAGCGCAGCACTCCGATTTTCCAACGCCCGAAGCCTCTGCTCCTGAGCTGCGGCGCTGGCTGCGGCGCGTGGGGCAGGAGTATGTGCCCGACCTCTTCCGCCTGCGCATCGCCGACCTGCGGGCGCGAGGGGACGGCGATCCGCGGCTGGACGAGACCAACCGCCTGTGGAAGCGCGTTCGGCGCGAGCTGCAACAGCAGGCTCCGCTGGATATCGGCGGCCTGGCGATCGGCGGGGGCGAGCTTCGCGGCCTTGGACTGCCGCCGGGCCCGCTCTACGGCGAGATCCTGCGCGACCTGCTGGAGCGCGTCACCGACGACCCGTCGCTCAACGACCGCGAAACGCTGACGCGGATGGTCCGTGAACGCATCTCGTCGCGCGAGGGGTGACGCGTGAACGATTATGGAGAGAACCGAGGATGACCAAGCCTGAAGCCTGGATGCGGGGTCCCGTCGAGGGCGTCCATCCGCTGCTGATGCCTGCTGCCCACGCGCTGATCGGCGTGGCCGAGGACATGGAGGCGGCCGCGGAAGGGTTGTCGACCGAGGAGCTGTGGGCCAACCCCGGCGGGGCTGCGTCCGTCGGCTTTCACCTGGCGCACGCGGCGGGCAGCCTGGACCGGCTGCTCACCTACGCCCGAGGCGAGGCGCTGAGCGAGGAGCAGTTCGCGTATCTGCGCGCCGAGCAGGACCCGGGCGACCCGCCCCGCACGGCCGCGGACCTGGTCGGCGCGGTGCACGCCGCGGTGGACCGGGCCCTGGCCCAGATCCGCGCCACCTCGCCCGACGCGCTGCTGGAGTTCCGAGGCGTCGGCCGGCAGCAGCTTCCGAGCAACGTTCTGGGCCTGCTGTTCCACGCCGCGGAGCACACGCAACGCCACACCGGCCAGGTAATCACGACGAGCAAGATCGTGCGGGGGCTGGGCGGGCGCTGATCGCCGCCGGCCCTGCTCCCTCTCTCCCGCGCTGTTTGCGGGGGAGAGGGCCGGGGAGAGGGGGGCACCCGGGGCCCGCACGGCCCTCTCCGAAGCGCTTCGACCTGCCTGCATGGGCGCCCGGCCCTGCACGGGCGAATGAATACGCGGCAACGAGCACACGAAGTCCACCTTCGTGGACTGGCTTGCCGTGGAGTGAGTTGGAGTGTGTTGCTCGCCCGAGGTTCTATGCAGTTCTCCCTCTCTCCCGCGCTGTTTGCGGGGGAGAG
>NZ_DATBNB010000353.1 GCF_036554565.1 Longimicrobium sp.
GTCCGTGGTCACCAGCACGGGCACGCGGTGGCGCAGCGCCTCGCGGATGGCGGTGAGCGCCTCGGACCGCTCGAACCACTGGCGCGTCAGCGCGCGCAGGGCCTCCTTGTCGCGCGCCACCTCCAGCAGCACCGACGACTCCGACCGGCCGTGGGTGAGCATGTCCACGAAGTTGAACACCAGCGCCGTCACCCCCGGCTGCGACAGGTAACCGGGGAGCCGCTTCAGCATCTGCTCGCCGTCGCCCGCGTCGAACACCTTTTCGTAGTGCACGGGCACGCGCTTTCCCGCCACGCGCTGCACGTGCTCGCGGAACAGCTCGGCTTCCAGGTTGTTCAGGCTGCCCTCACCCTCGCGCCCCCACCACCCGGGCATGCGCTCGGCCAGGCCGTCGGGGTACAGCCCGGAGAAGATGGCGTTGCGCGAGAAGGGCGTGGCGGTGGGCAGGATGGAGTAGTACAGCGCCTCTTCTACCTGGGCCAGCGGCTCCAGCAGGGGCACCAGCGTGCGCCACTGGTCCAGGCGCAGGCAGTCTATGATGATGAACAGCGCCGATCGGTCCGGCCCCAGCAACGGCGCCAGGTACTCGGGAACGATGTCGACCGAGAGCGGCGGGCGCTCTTCGTCGCCCGACGTCCAGTGGCCGTAGTCGTCGCAGACGAACTTGCAGAACTCGCGGCGAAAGTCGTCCAGCAGCGTCTCCAGCGATGCCAGCAGCCCCGTTTCGCCGGCGCCGCGCAGGCGCAGCTCCCAGTCCACCAGTTCGGAGTAGGTGTCGCGCCACTGCCGCCACCCGCGATAGGCGTTGCGCTCGCCCATCAGGTCGCGGAACCGCTGGGTGAACTCGCGCGCGGTCACCTGCTGCTGAAGCTGGCCGCCTTCCAGCAGCCGGGTGACGACGGAGAGCACCTGCCGGGGCGAGGTGGGCTTCACCAGGTAGTCCGCCACCCGCCGGCCGATGGCCTCGGTCATGGTGCGGTCTTCCTCGCTCTTGGTGACCATCACCACGGGCACGCGCGGGTCGATGCGGCGGATTTCGTCCAGCACCTCCATGCCGGTGCGTCCGGGCATCTGCTCGTCCAGCAGGATCAGGTCGTAGCCCCGCCCGCGCACCAGCTCGATGGCGTCGTCACCGTTCGAGGCGGCATCGACGTGATAGCCCCGCCCCTGCATCAGCAGCAGGTGCGGGCGCAGGAGGTCGATCTCGTCGTCTACCCAGAGCAGTCGTTTCGTCGCGGCCGGCATGCGGGAAAGTTACGGGTGTGGCGTAGCGGGGTCAATTCGCGAGCATCCCCGTGCGGCGCCGCATCATCGGTTCACGCGAGCAGGCTCTCCGGCGCAACGCCCAGCCCGTTTGCGTATCGCTGGATGGTATCCCACCGCGGCTGATGCTTTCCGCGCTCCAGCTTGGAGATGATTGCCTGGTCCAGCCCGCTTCGTTCCGCGAGCTGCACCTGTGTGACGCCGGCTGTCAGCCGGTGGCCCTTCAGCCGCTCGCCGATCTGGCGATTGGATGACTCCGCCTGCAGCAGAATTTTCTGCGCGAAGGCGCCGTCGAGCACGGCGCGAAGCGAGCCTCCGTCGATGTCGACCAGGTCGCCACCGCGGTCGAGCACCTGCACACCGCTGTGGTACGGCGCGACGGTCGCCGTCTCCAGGCACAACTCCAGGGGATCGTCGAAGCCGATGTCTCTCGGCTGGACGGAGCCGCTCAGCCCGTCACCAAAGGCGATCCAGAGAGAGTGGTCGGAGCGCGAATACCTGACGTCGAGGATGGATTCCGGGTCCAGCGACGAAACCGCTTCGTTGACGCAGTTCGCCAGGGAGATGCGGGACCCTTGAGAGTAGCGGCAGACCGAGACCCGCAGGTCCGAGGTCCGCACCAGGTCATCTACCCACGGTGCGTAGAAGTGGTCTGCCTTGGTGCGAACGAAGGCCAGGATGTGCGGCCGCGTTTCGCGGATGGCGGCAATCCAGCGGTGCTTCTGCGTCGACGTATAGGCACGCACGATGTGCGACAGGTCGCCGCATATGAGTGAGTTCGTGGGGATGCGCTGCGCCTCGCCGGTGGAGAACAGCGGCCAGAACGCGTCGAACTCGAAGTAGCGATATCCCAGGTGAGCGAACGTGTCCCGCAGCGCGTTCCGCACCTGGGAACTGCCGATCCGCGAAACGTCGACGTGGAGCTGGTTGCTCGGAGCGATATCGTGGTGAACCATCATTGTAGCCCTCACCATGCCTGGGTGTTGCTGCCCGGCGGGATGAGCTTCACCTCATCCCAGGCCTTCAGAAGCTCGGCTTGCAAGCCCTTCAGCTCCCGCCGAAGCCGCGGTGGAAGGGCGTCCGGCGGCGGATTGCGAATGCTGAACGTGTACAGGTCCACGGTCTTGTTCCGGCCCTCCACGACCGCGTGGCAATGCGGCGGCGGATGGTCGACGTCGTTGATCCAGACCTCGTGCCCGGCGCACTTTCCCCTCCACTTCGCCATGCCTCCTCCCGGCTCGATTATGATATATGTATCATACCTCCGCGCGACCGTCAACAGCACGGCTTGGGCCCTCCGCACTTCCGCCCATCCACATTCGCGCCCATATTCCGGAACAGACGTAACGCCGTACGAGTACACTTCTTCTGCCCCTCCCGCGGGTCCTCCCACCCCCAGCCGTACCATGCCGCTCGCCCCCGCGCTCGCGGAGCGCCCCGCAACCACGGGCGCGCGCACCGGTCCACCCGCACGGCTCCGCGCCACCGTCGTCGCACCCGGCGATCTCGACGACGCTACCCGTCGTGCCGCCTTCGCCCTGTTCCGCGCCCACTACGAGGGTGCCGACCAGGACCGCTTCGAGCGCGACTTGGCCGACAAGCAGCAGGTGATCCTGCTTCGCGACCGGGCCACGGGCGCGCTGCGGGGGTTCTCGACCGTGCTGTACCGGCCCGTCTGCATCGGCGCGCGGGAGGCGATGGTCGTCTTCAGCGGTGACACCGTGATCGACCGTTCCTGCTGGGGGCAGAAGATCCTGCAGAGCGCCTTCGCCAGCCTGCTCTTCCGCCTCAAGCTTCGTCATCCCGGCCGTCCGCTGTACTGGTTCCTCATCTCCAAGGGATGGCGGACGTACCTGCTGATGGCCAACGCCTTCCCGCGCGCCGTGCCCCGCTTCGACCGGCCGGAGGCGCACGAGCTTCGCTCCGCGCTGGACGTGCTGGCCACCGAGCGGTTCGGCGCGGAGTACGATGCCGCGGCGGGGGTCATCCGCTACGCGACGCCGCACGAGCGCGTCCGCGAAGGCGTGGCTCCGGTGGACGCGACGGTGCTCGCCAATCCGCACGTCCGCTTCTTCGTGGAGCGGAACCCCGGACATGCAGACGGCGAGGAGCTGGCGTGCCTGGCGGAGGTGCGCCTGCGCGACTTGGCGCGCGTGGCGGGCCGCATCGCCGGGGCGCGGATCTTCGGCCGGCGGGTGCGGTGAGCCTGGGGCTCCGCATCGCCGGCGCGCTGTACCGGGCGGCCGCCGCGCCCGCGTCCCTGCGCTTTTCACGGGCGCTGCGCGATCCCGCGGCGGCGCAGGCGGCCATCCTCGCGCGCATCGTCCGCGACAACCGCGACACGGCATTCGGGCGGGAGCACGGGTTCGGGGAGATTCGAGATACCTCCGGCTTCCGGGTGCGCGTCCCCGTCCGCGACTTCGCCGGGCTGGAGCCGTGGATCCGCCGCGCCTGCGACGGGCAGGGGGACGAGCTGACCCGCGCGCCCGTCCGATTCGTGGAGCCGAGCGGCGGCACGTCCGGGCTCTCGAAGGAGATTCCCTACACCGCGCCTCTGCTGGCCGAGTTTTCCGCCGCGACGCTCCCGTGGATCGCGGACCTGCTGCGCAGCCGCCCCGCCCTGCGCGGCGGACGTGCGTACTGGGCGGTGTCGCCTCCGGCGCGGCGGCGTGCGCGGACGGACGGCGGAATTCCCGTGGGGATGGAGCACGACAGCGACTACTTTCCACCCATCGCGCGGGCGCTGCTGGACCGCACGCTGGGTGTGCCGCGTGGCGTTTCGCGCATCCCCGACCTGGCCGCCTGCCGCCGTGTTACGCTGCGCGCGCTACTCGCCATGCCGGACCTGGCGATGATCTCCGTGTGGAGCCCGTCGTTCCTCACGCTCCTCGCCGCGGCGCTGGACGAGGCCTGGGAAGACGTCCTCTCGTCGATGGAGAGCGGCCCCCTACCCGCCGCGCTCGCCCCGGAACTGCGCGGGGAGCTGGAGCGGGCGCTCCCCGCCCGGCCGGACCTCGCCCGCCATCTCCGCCGCCGCTTCGGGGGGCGCGCGCCGGAGGACCTGGGTGCGGTGTGGCCGCGGCTGGCGCTGATCTCCTGTTGGGCGGACGGGCACGCGCGGCGGGCGCTGGAAGGCATGACGCGGCGCTTTCCGCGCGTCGAGGTACAGGGCAAGGGCTTGCTCGCGACGGAGGGCGTCGTCTCCATCCCAATGTTCCGCGCAGATGCGCCCGTGGCCGCAGTGACGTCGCACTACCTGGAGTTCCTTCCGGATGGGGACGCGTCCGCCGCCGCC
>NZ_DATBNB010000354.1 GCF_036554565.1 Longimicrobium sp.
GCCGCCGGGACGGTGCGGGAGATGCGCGAGGGAATCGGGCAGGTGCACGTGCGCAGGTTTGGAGTTGGCGATGCATTGGGCTATCTTGTTGAATGGGCGCAAATTGCGCCTCCCGCTTTCTCTCCAAGAGATCGAGCCCGCCCGCCTGGACTGTCTGTCCGCGGCATGGTTCCCGACTTGCCGAGAGGGCCTCGTGCCCCACAGCAAGAACAGCCATGAACCAGACGACCCTCTCGTTCGAGCAGTATTCCGCCAAGCGCCTGCTGGACGACCGGGACCAGATCACCCGCGACTGGGTGGAAAAGCTTTCGGCGCAGCTGGACATTCATCCCATCCGCATCCTGCCGCACGACTCCATCCTCGACGACATTCCCGTCGTGCTGGGCCGGGCCGCCGAGTTCCTGCTGACGCCGGACCCGGAAAAGCTCACCGCCGAGGAGTTCGTTACCGCCGAGATGCGGAACATCGCCAGCCTCCGCCGCAGGCAGGGCTACGAGGTGCGCGAGATCATCCGCGAGTTCGACGAGCTGGCGCACATTCTGGACGTGGCGGCGCTGGTCTGGGTGGACGAATACCCCGGAACGCCCGACCCCAGGAGCGTGGGGCTCGTGTTCGGCCGGCTGAACCGGGTGCCCCTGCTGATGGGCCAGGTGACGGTGGGCGTGGTCGAGGACGAGCGCAACGAGCTGCTGCGCCGTCTTGCCTCGGCAGAGGAACAGGAGCGGCTGCGCATTTCGCGCGAGCTTCACGACCAGATGGGGCAGCTTGTGACGGCCCTGCAGGTGGGGCTCAAGGGCCTTCAGGGCGGCGAGGCAGACCGCGCGCGGCGCGTGGCCGAGCTGGAGCAGCTGGCCGGCCGCATTGCCCGCGAGGTGCACCAGCTGGCCGTGGAGATGCGCCCTCCCGGGCTCGACAACCTGGGCCTGACGCTGGCGCTGGAAAGCATGCTTCACGACTGGTCGGACCGCAACAGCATCGAGTGCGACTTCCAGGCGGTGGGCGTGGGCACCGAGCGCTTTGCCCCGGAGGTGGAAACCATGCTGTACCGGGTAGCGCAGGAGGCGCTGACCAACGTGCTGAAGCACGCCGCTGCCACGCGGGTGGGCGTCCTGCTGGAGCGGCGTGGCGGGGCCATTACCCTGGTCATCGAGGATGATGGCGAAGGGTTCGATACCGACCTGATGTACGAAAAGACGCAGGCGCTGGGGCTGCGGGGCATGCGTGAGCGGGTGGCGCCGCTGGGCGGCCGGCTGGACGTGGAGTCGACGCCGGGTGTGGGCACCACGCTGTTCGTGCGGGTATCAGACTCGTCTTCCCCCCCCCCCCAACTGACACGCCGCAATGAGCATGGTGCGCATACTGCTGGCCGATGATCACGAGATGGTGCGCGCCGGCCTGCGATCGCTCCTGGACGGCAGCGAGGGAATGGAGGTGGTGGGCGAGGCGCGCAACGGAGCCGAGGCGTTCCGCATGGCCTGCGAGCTTAAGCCCGACGTGGCGGTGCTGGACGTGTCCATGCCCGACATGGGCGGCCCCGAGGCCGCCGAAAAGCTGGCGCGCGAGTGCCCCGCGGTGCGAGTCCTGGCGCTCACCATGCACGACGACCGCGCCCACCTGACGCGAATGCTGGAGGCGGGCGCCGCGGGGTACGTGCTGAAGCGCGCCGCGGCCGACGAGCTGGTGCGCGCCATCCGCGTGGTGGCGGCCGGGGGCACGTACGTGGACCCCACGCTGGCCGGGCGCATGCTGCGCACCACCTCGCCGTCGCGCGGGATCCGTGACGCGCCCTCGCCCGAAACCCTGAGCGGGCGGGAGGAAGAGGTGCTGCGCCGCATCGCCTGGGGCCAGAGCAACAAGCAGATCGCGGCGGAGCTGGAGATCAGCACCAAGACGGTGGAAACGTACAAGGCCCGCATCAGCGACAAGCTGGGCCTGCGCAGCCGTACCGAGATGGTGCGCTACGCCTTACAGCAGGGCTGGCTCGCCGACGAGTAAGTCCCTCGGTCTCTCTTTGTCGGGAAATTCCCCGACGCGTGTTCCCCTCCTCCCGATACCCCCTCCGCCGCGGTTGCCGTAAACTGTAACCAGTTGATACGAAGCGCGATACGATGCGCCCGCCAAACTTCTGGTTCCCAGGCCGCCCTCCCGGCGCCCGGTTACGGTCCCTTCACGCGGCCCCATGTACGATCTCATTTCCGACCGAGTGGCAGCCATGCGCGCCGCCGCCGAAGCGCGCGCGCAGCGGATCCGTGAGCGCGCG
>NZ_DATBNB010000355.1 GCF_036554565.1 Longimicrobium sp.
ACGATTGCCGCCAGCTCGGCGAGGGTGAATGCCTCGTCGCCGCCCAGTTCGTAGATGCGGTTCTCGTGACCCTCGCCGGCCAGCACCGCGGCGGCGGCGCCGGCGAAGTCCGCGCGCGTCGCCGCGCTCACGCGCCCGTCCCCGGCGCTGCCCAGGAGCGCGCCGTGCTCCAGCGCGGGCCCGAGGTTCCCCGTGTAGTTTTCCAGGTACCAGCCGTTGCGCAGGAAGACGAATGGGATGCCGGAGGCGCGGATGCCCTCCTCGCTGGCACGATGCTCGGCCGCCAGCTGCATGGCGGTGGCGTCCGCATGCAGGATGCTGGTATAGGCCAGCAGCTTCACCCCCGCCGCACGCGCCGCCTCCACCACGTTGGCGTGCTGCACGGCGCGCTGGCCCACCTCGCTGGAAGAAACCAGGAGCAGCTTCTCCACGCCCTGCAGCGCCGGACCCAGCGTTTCCGGCCGCGAGTAGTCCGCGTGGCGCACCTGCACCCCGCGAGCGGCGAGATCGCTCGCCTTCTCGGGGCTTCGCACGAGTGCGACGATGTGGGCGGGCTCCACGCCACGCTCCAACAGGTTCTGAACCACGAGGTTGCCCAGGTGTCCGGTGGCTCCAGATACGGCGATCATTTCGGCTTTCGAATGGTTACTGAGTGATTTCGTCTGCTGGCACTCCCGTGGGCACGCCCCCTCTCACGCGGGCGGGGCCTTCTGCTCATTCAGCCCATAGACGCGTCCGTCCGGCCCGCGGAAGTGCCGATAGGCGTAGCCCATTTCCTCGAACCGGTTGATGTCGCCCAACAGCTCGGCGCCGGCCGCCTCCACCGCGCGCGACGCCGCCTCGATGTCGTCCACGCGGAAGCCGAACGCGACACCGCCCTCGTTGTACCCGAACGGCGGCAAGGCTTGCGGGAGGTAAAGCTCGAGGATGGTGCCATTGGGCATGGAGAACACGCTGACGCCCGGCAGCTCCATCATGGGCGCGAGGCCGAGCGTTTCCGCGGCCAGCTTCTTCATGGCGGCGAACTGCGTGTCATCGAGGGTCAGGGCGTGCCAGGTGATGCCTTCGACTCGCATGGTCGTGTGTCCTTTCTGGCGTGCTGGATGAGGACGAGGGAACCGGCGCCCGGGCGCGCGGCGCGCGGCTCTCCCGCGAGCCACGCCCCGGCGCCGCGGGCGAACCCGGCCGCGGTTCCGGTCAGCCGACGGACTGCCACCCGGGCGCGATGCCGGTACCGCGGCCGGCCATGAAGCCGAGGTAGATGTTGAGCATCCCCAGCGGCTCCAGGTACCGCGCGTTCGAGAGCGGACCGGCGTCCACGGGCTCGAAGCCCGCGCTCTCGATCACGCCGCGCACCGCCTCCTTGGCCGCCGCGTCGTCGCCGGCGAACAGCACCTGCACCCGGGTGGCGCCCGGCCCGGAAGCGAGCACCGGCGCGAAGACGGTGTTGAACGCCTTCACGATGCGCGCACCCGGGACCGCCTTCTGGATCTCCTCGGCAGCCGACGACGTGAAGCCGACCGTCAGGCCGGAGAAGTCGGCGGAGAGCGGGTTGGAGATGTCGATCACCGTCTTTCCGCTCACGTCGCCCGCCGCGCCCAGTGCCTCGGCAGCCGCGGCGTACGGCGTGGCGACGATGAGCAGCTCCGCACCCGCGGCGATCTGGCCGTGGGCCACCGCCCGCACGTTTCCGCCCGCGGCAGATGCCGCCTGCTCGGCATGCGAGGGGTCCTGCGCGGTGATGCTGATCTCATGGCCGGCGGCCGCGAGACGCTTCGCGAAGGCGGAGCCCATGTTGCCCGCGCCAATGATCCCGATCTTCATCCTGTGCCTCTCGTCTTCCTGTAGGTTGGTTTGCGCCTGCCAGGGATCGCGCACGGCGGAGCCGGCCGGTCCCCGGAACGGACTACTGGGTAAAAATCATCTGCTCCGCGGCGGCGCCGCCGGCCGTGCGGAGCGAGATCACCATGCTCCCCCCGGCGGTGCGCTCCAGCGTGCAGCTCCAGCCGGGCTCCGCGCCGACCAGCGCCTTCATTTCGGGGCGGCGATTGGTGATGCTCGCCACAGGCGAGCCGCTTACCGCCGGCTTGGGCGTTCCGGGGGGCAGCATCTTCACAAGGATGTACTCCTCGGAGATCGCGCCGCCGCGCCACCGGGCGACGGTGACCATCTTCATGTTCGCCGGCGGGGCCGACGTGCCGACCATGCACGTCCACTCGCCTTCTGCAACGACCGGCGCGTGGTTCGTCAGTTGCGAACCAGGCTGCCACATGGGCTGCAGCGCGTGCACGTGCGCGTCGATGCCTTCGGTCCTGGCGCCGGCGAACTCCACCTTCACGTCGGCGGTGTGGAGCCGCCGGAACATGTCGACGTCGCGATTGTTCCACGCAACGAAGTCCAGCAGGTGAAAGTTCGTGGCGTTCACCACCGCCTGGTCGGCTGCGACCGGCCCGGGCGCGGTTCCGGCCGGGGCGGCTCCCGACGACGAACAACCCGCCACCCCGAGGACCAGCGCCGCCGCGCCCGCTGCGATGCCGCGCCTCACTCCGACGATTCCGATGCTGGCGTTCATTGCGTGGATGCTCCCGCTGAAGATTCACGTTGACCCCGACCGCCCGAACGGCACCGAATCTGTTTTCCTCCCCCGGTGGCGGGTAGTAGTTACCGGTTGGTGAGTACTCGGCAACGACATGACCGCTGCCCGGACGGCGGCGTCAGGCGGTGAGCCGGAGCCGGTGCCCCGCGGGGTCCGCAACCCACCATCCGGCCCCGTCACGCTCGGCGTTCGGCACCCGCCGCAGCACCGCTTCCAGGCGGGCGGGCGAATCCAGCCGCACCGTGTAGTGCCGGAGCCCCGCCGTGCCGGCGGGCTGCGGCGCCGCCCCCACCCCCTGCCACGTGTTCAGCGCCAGCCGGTGCGGAAACCGGCCCCCGGCGTGGAAGTCCGCCATCCCCAGCTGGGGCGCGTACAGGTGGTCCAGCAAGCCCAGGACGTCGCGGTAGAAGCGGTGCGTGGCGGCGATGTCCCCGACGTGGAAGTGGACGTGGCCCACCCTGGTTCCGGAGGGCACCGGCCGGTCGTAGTCCGCGTCCGGGAGGCGGGCAAGAAGCTGCTCCACGTCCAGCGGGTCGCGCCCGCTGCGCTCCCGCCCCTCGGAATCGATGACGACGGGATGGCTCCCCACCATGCGCATGGAGCCCATGCGCTCCGGGGTCTCCAGCGTCAGCTCGAGCCCGATGCCGTCGGGGTCGTCCAGGTAGATGGCTTTCGACATCACGTGGTCGGTCGGGGCGATGGGCCACCGGCGCTTGATCAGCCGGGCCAGCACCCGCGCGAACTCCGGCTCATCCGGCAGGTGGATCGCCACGTGGTACAGCCCGCTGAAGCCGCGCCGGGGCCGGCTCGTGGCCCCCGGGTGCAGCACGAGCAGCGTTTCGTCCTCGGTGCCCAGCTGCAGCCCGCCCTCATCCCGGGCCCTCAGGCGCAGCCCGACGACGTCGCGCCAGAAACCGAGGGACCGGTCAGCGTCGATGACGTCGAGATGTACCGGGCCGAAGGTCATGAAGTCCGTGGGATTGCTCATGGTCGGATCTCCTGGAACCAGGTGAACGTGGGCTGCCGGTCAGGCGTTGCGCGGCGCGATGGGGGCGGCCTTGCCGCGGCCCCAGGCGACGAAGGCGGCGAACGCGGCCAGCACCAGGTTCATGGGGATCATCCCGAATTCGCCGCGCGAGGCATGGAAGGCCGTCGCCAGCAGCATCACCACGATCAGGCCGATCGCGGCGAGCGCGGTCAGGCGCGGCTGGATGCGGGTGAGCGAGGGGAGGATGAGCCCCACGGCACCGGCGAACTCTGCCGCGCCGATGAAGCGGACCAGCATCTCGGGAACGGTGGTCACCCAGGGCAGCGAAGCCGCGAGGGCGTCGATGGGCTGCGACAGCTTCATCAGCCCGGTCATGGCGAACATGGCCGCGAGCAGGACCTGGACGATCCACAGGCCTACGTGAAGGCCGGTGCGGCGTGCGGGGGCAGCGGTGTGGGCGGCGGTAGTCATTGGAATCACTCCTGGTTTGTTTGCACATGACCTGTTGTCACAGGCTTATGGTGGAAGATATCTGTTATAACAGTGGTTGTCAACAGGCATTCTGCGTTGGAAGAGCCGGTTCAGGCAGCCGCTTCAGACGTGGGCACCGAAGCCGGGCTTCCAGGCGCAGATCCTGGCGCCCGTTCCCTCCGCGATCGGCTCTCCGCCGCCGCGTCGAACCGGATGCGTGACTGCTCGATCTCGTGCCCGTGCGCCCGCGCCCATTGGAGCAACGCGCGAAGGGCCGGCTGCAGTTCCGCGCTCAGCGGGGTGAGGGCGTACGATCCCGTACTGCCGGGGCGTTCGGGCGCCGTTCGCGCCACGAGGCCGTCGCGCTCCAACGCCCGCAGCGCCCCGGTGAGCACCTTGCTCGAAATTGCCAGGTCGCGCCGCAGCTGGTTGAACTGCGTCGGTTCCACGCACAGGCGCGCCAGTATCGGGAGCGCCCACCGCGCCCGGACGGCGTCCACCGCCAGCCGGACGATTCCTGCCTCGTCGTCGCCGGGGTACGTCATCGTGCGCCAGGATCTACCGCGACACGGAGCGGAATGCCCCAGGGGTCGGCGGTCGTGAAGGCATCCGGGCCAGCAGGCACAACGCGAACGCCTCCCGATTCCAGCCGCTGCCGGGCCGCCTCGACATCGTCCGCGGCCGGCAGGTAGATGCGCCACTCGCGAAGCCCTGCGACGTCGGCCGGGCGGGGCGCCGCTCCCTCCCCTCGCCAGGTGTTGAAGCCGAGGTGGTGATGGTAGCGGCCGGCCGACACGAGTGCGCCGTTCCCCAGGTCGATCTGGATCTCGAAGCCCAGGAGGTCTACGTAGAAGGTGCGCGCCTGCGGCATGCTGCCCACGTGCAGGTGCACGTGCCCCACGCGCAGGCCCGGCTCGGCGTGCGGCACCGGCGGCTGTTCGCCGGTCAGGGCGAGCAGGCCCCTCACGTCGAGCGGATCACTGACCCCTTCCACCAGCTCCGCCAGCGTAGCCGGCCACGCCTCGCGCGGGGCGTCCCACGCCAGCTCCAGCCCGTTGCCGTCCGGGTCCGAAAGGTAGATGGCCTCGTGCGTCTTGTGGTCCGAGCCGCCGATTCGGAGGTGTGCCTCCGCCATGCGGCGCGCGGTGCGCGCGAGCTCCAGGCGCGACGGGTAGTTGAGCGCCACGTGATAGAGCCCCGTGTGCGCCAGGTGCTTGCCGGCCGGGCGCGCACCGGGCTCCTCCTGGAGCACGACCACGTCTTCCTGTCCGGCGCCGGTGCCCAGGTGCGCCACCTGGTATTCACCCTCGCGGCCGCGCTGGGCAACCTGGAGGCCCAGCACACCGCCGTAGAACTCGACGGCGCGGTCCAGGTCCGCGACGGCGAGGCGCACGGGCCCCAGCCGAAGCGCGTCCGGGAGCAGGGCGCGCGACTCGCGGGTGTACGGCATCAGATCGGTGCTGGCGTCGCTCATGATCGGGACCTCGTGAGGGCGGTGGACGTTCGGTTGATTCAGGCCGTGCGGGGCGCGATCGGCGCCGCCTTGCCGCGGCCCCAGGCCACAAAGGCGGCGAACGCACCCAGCACCAGGTTCATCGGCACCATCGCGAACTCGCCGCGCGAGGCGTGAAAGGCCGACGCCAGCAGCATAACCGCGATCAGGCCGATTGCGGCGAGCGCGGTCAGGCGCGGCTGGATGCGGGTGAGCGAGGGGAGAACGAGTCCCAGGGCACCGGCCAACTCTGCCGTGCCGATGAAGCGGACCAGCATCTCGGGAACGGTGGTCACCCAGGGCAGCGAAGCCGCGAGGGCGTCGATGGGCTGCGACAGCTTCATCAGGCCGGTCATGGCGAACATGCCGGCGAGCAGGATCTGCACGGCCCAGAGCGACGCACGAAGGGCACGGCCGGACTGCGGGGCGGTGAGGGTCGAAGCGATGGCGGTCATGGCGACTTCTCCTGTGTGGTGTTGGAACGTGGTTTGTTGTAACACTCGATCCAGCAAGCGAAGCCTCCCGGGGCAGGCGGTGGTGCTCAGGTGGCCGGGCCCTCGGGATCGCTGAACAGCTCCAGCAGCGAGCGCAGCGTCTCGACCTGCTCGGGCGAGAACCGGCGGAACTGCTCCCGGTGCAGGCCGTCGACGACGGGAGTGGTCTCCAGCAGCATCTCGCGCCCGGCGTCGGTGAGCCTTGCCCGTACGAAGCGGCGCTGCCTGGGGTCCCGCTCCCGCACCAGGAGCCCCGCCTCGGCCATGCGGTCCAGCAGGCGCGTCATGTCCGGCACCGGCGAGAGCAGCCGGCCCCCGATGTCCGTTCCGCAGAGGCCCTCCGCGCCCGCGCCGTTCAGAATGCGGAGCACGTTGTACTGCGTGGGCGTCAGCCCGTAGGGCTTGAGCAGCTGCTCCATCCGGTACATCAGCCGGCTGACCACGCGCCCGAGGGCAATCGCCGCCCGCTGTTCGGGCGACACCGGCAACGCGACAGCGTGTGATTGCGCATCCATGTTATAACAATACACGTTCCGACGCGGGCTGTCAACGGGCGCCGTCCTCAGAGGAGCAAGAGTGTTCTCACCAGAAGCGTACGAGACCGGGTTACGGATGGTTGCCCGTCAAGCTCTGCGGCTAAGCAGGGGTCGAAGAGGCCTGACCTGCCTCGTCGCGGTAGCCAACTATCTTGTCCGCCTCCATGAGGCTGGCTGTGATGCAGAGACGCCGCCGCTCGGGAGAGCGGCGGCGTCTTCGTTGTAGTCCTGGTGAGGGGACCGTTGACATAGCGGTAGGGGGTATATAATTTACTTGCATACCCACAGGGGGTATCAGCAATGCGATCCGAGGAGCCATGTCCAGCGCCGTTCCCATCCAGAATCAGCAGGCCAGCTCGGTGCCCAAGCCCGCACTCGGCCTCTCCCTGCTCGTAGTGGCGACGGCGCAGCTGATGCTCGTCCTCGACGATACTGTGGCCAACATCGCGCTGCCGAGCATCCAGCGAGACCTGAACGTCGCGGCCTCGACGCTGCCGTGGATCATCAGTGCCTACGTGCTCAGCTTTGGCGCGCTCCTGCTCTTCGGCGGGCGCGCCGGCGACCTGTACGGCCGCCGGCGGGTGCTGCGCATCGGCCTCGGCATCTTCGTCGTGGCGTCGCTGCTGGGGGGCCTGGGGATGAGCGGGGCGATGCTGATCGGCGCGCGGGCCCTCCAGGGCGTGGGGGCCGCCCTGGTGGCGCCCAACGTGCTGGCCCTGATCGCCACCACCTTTCCGCCGGGCAAGCCTCGGAACTCCGCGATGGCGGTCTACGCGGCCATGTCCGCGGTGGGGATGACGGTCGGCGTGCTGCTCGGCGGCGTGCTGACGGGAATGCTGAGCTGGCGCTGGGTCTTCTGGATCAACGTCCCCATCGGCGTGGCGGTTCTCGCCGGAACACGGCTCCTGGTGGAGGGGCAGCGCAGCGCAGGCCGCCTCGACCTCGTGGATGCGCTGACCGGTGCCGGCGCCATGGTCGCGCTCGCGTACGGCGTCACCCGCGGGGGCGAGCACGGGTGGGGCGAGGGCGTGACGCTCGGCTCGTTCGCGATCGCGGCGGTCCTGCTGCCCCTCTTCATCTGGCTGCAGACGCGCCGCGCCCACCCGATGCTGCCGCTGGCACTGCTCCGCGACCGGAACCGCAGCGGGTCGTACGCGACCGTGCTCTTCATCGGCGCCGGACTCATGGCCACGTTCTTCCTCCTGACGCAGTTCATGCAGGAAGTCCAAGGGTTCAGCCCGGTGATGGCGGGGCTGGCGTCGCTGCCGGTCAGCGTGGGGATCGTCCTGGCCGCGGGGATCAGCTCCAAGCTGCTGGAGCGCTTCTCCCCACGCGCGGTGTCCGTCCCCGGCCTGCTGATCGCGGCCGGCGCGATGCTCTGGCTCTCGGGGCTCTCGGCCGGCTCGTCGTACGCGGGGCACGTGCTCCCGGCGCTGTTCCTGGCCTACTTCGGTCTGGGAATGGGGTTCATGCCGCTCACCCTGACCGCGGTGCACCGGGTGGAAGCGGACCGGGCGGGCGTTGCCTCGGCCATGCTCAACACCGCGCAGCAGCTTGGCGCGGCGCTCGGCGTGGCGGTCCTGGGGACGATCTCTACGGTGGCGGCGAACAGCCGGTTCGAGGGAGCCGGCCGGATCCTGCAGGACCGCGGCGTGGGGGCAGAGGCCACGGCGAGGGCGAGCGACGCAATGACCCACGGCTTTGCCGCCGCCTTCATGGCCGGAGCCGGGATGCTGGTGATCGCGGCGCTCGTGGTGGGCACCACCGTCACCACCCGCCGTGCCGAGGCGGCGCCCGGGGTCGTGGCAGCGCACTGAGGCCAGGCGCCGGACGAGTGGAGGTGGGCCTTCACCGTCCTGCTAACCGTCGCCGGCGGCACGTTGCTGAAGACGCCGCCACTCGGGAGAGCGGCGGCGTCTTGCGTTGCAGCTGGGGTGCGCGGCCCAGGCCGGGTCCGTCTGGCTCACACTCGGCGAGATCTCCGCCGTCAGTGGACGATCCGCTTCGCCTTCTCCACCGCCTCGAAGAGCTGGTCGAACGATTCCGTGACGAACAGCACGTCCTGAAAGCGGTCGATCTCGAAGTGCTGCTGCATCACCGCCTCCAGCGAGAACGGCCGCCGGTCGCAGTTGGGTCCCAGCGCGTTGGCCGCCTCGCCGTGCGAGCTGATGAGGCCGCTGCCGTACACCTTTACCTCGCCATCCTCGCGCACCAGCCCGAACTCCACCGTGAACCAGAAGAGCCGCGCCATCTGGCGCACGCCCTCTTCCGACTCGACGCGCGCCGCCACCTCGCCGAATTCCTGGAGGAAGTTGGCGAACACCGGGTCTGCGTGGAGCGGGACGTGGCCAAAGACGTCGTGGAAGATGTCGGGCTCCGGAAGGTAGTCCAATTGTTCGCGGGGACGCACGGACACGGTGGTCGGGAAGCGGCGCTGCGCCAGCTGCTCGAAGAAGCTGCGAGCGGGAATGAAGCCCACCACGGGGACCGCCGCCCACCCGGTGCGCGCCTCCAACCGGCGGTTCACGTCGCTCAGATCGGGCACGCACTCGGCCTGCAATCCGATCGCGGCCGCGCCGTTCAGAAACACGCGGCTCCCCGTCCGCTGGAGATCGGCCATCCGCCGCGCGTACAGCAACTCCCAGACGGCGTGGTCCTCCGCGGTGTACAGGTGCCAGTTCTGCTCCGTGAAGATCGATGGTTCGGCACTGACCAGCATGCTCTTTCTCCTCGGTGGAAGGAAGGCGGATCGCGTGCGTAGAGCCGCGGGCGCGGCAACGCAGTACGTGTCCGGTGGGCACATCATTTGAGACTGTATTTTGGAGAGTAACCGCGTTCGCGGAAAACGCGCAAGTCCCTCACCTTCATTGTCACCTGCGACGCGCACCCGACTGCGGGGGACAACGTGCTGCCCGCGACCGGACGGACGGAGCAGGAACGCTGGTTTCCGAGAGGCAGGGGTGTAGGGCTCTTTATCTGACGGATATTTGCGACCAACGGTTGCGCCTTGGCCGGGACTCGCGCACCTTCCAGGTCCCCACGGCAGGCAGGGTGGAGAATGGCCTCTTGCCTCCACCTGTCCGCCGGGTTTCATCGTCTACAGGAGGGTCGAGCAATGCGGAAGCTGAAGCTGAACGTCGACGCGCTGAAGGTAGAGGAGTTTGCCACGGAAGGTCTCGAGGCAGAAACGCGCGGGACCGTGGGCGGGCACGGCTCGGTGTACTCGAACTGCGCCGCGGTGTGCGAGAGCAGATCCGAAGACCCGGACTGCTTCTGCGAGATCCATACGTACGAGGAGGAGTTCACCTGCTACGCCGGCTGCATGTGACGCACTGAACCCGTCCCGCAGCCCGTGGAGACGTTCCGCCATGGGAAGGCAGCCTCGTGGTGGAGAGCGCGCGGCGTGGGAAGCACACTCACGCTGAAGCTTTCCGCCCGATGACGATCGCACCAGGGCTCGGACGCCGCACCGCACGCAACTTGCACCGCCCCGCGCACCCGCGCCGCCGATCTCCCGGCGGCCCGGGCCAAGCCGCACCCCTCGAACGCCGTGAATTCCACCACTCTCCTCGACGAAGACCACGCGCGTTTCCGGTCCGTCGTCGAGCAGTTTCCCTCCGCGGCCGCCGTGTACGAAGGGGCGGACCACGTCGTGGTTGCCGCCTCCGCCGCGTACCGCCGCATCGTCGGGGGACGCGACCTGATCGGGCGCCCCTTCCGCGAGGCACTTCCCGAGCTGCACGCGCAGGGCTTCACGGCCATGCTGGACCGTGCATTCGCGACGGGGCAGACCGTGGAAGGCGCCGGGGTCGCCGCCGAGTGGGACGACGACGGCGACGGCCAGGTGGAGTCGCACGTGGTGGACTTCACCTATCAGCCGCTCACCGACGCCGCGGGCCGGGTGTGGGGAATCGTCGTCCACGTCCTGGACGTCACCGCACGGCACCGTGCCGAGGCCGCGCTCCGCCGCAGCGAGGCCCTGTTCCGCGCGACCTTCGAGCATGCCGGCATCGGCATCGCGCTCGGAGGGCTGGACCGGGTGCCGGTGGCGATCAATCCCGCGCTGTCGCGCATGCTCCGCTACTCGCTGCAGGAGCTGCGCGACACCGGGTTCCACGGCATCACGCATCCGGAAGACCGCGACCGGAACCGGGCGCTCTACGAGGAGCTGATCGCGGGGGGCAGCGACAGCTACCGGACCGAAACGCGCTACATCCGCAAGGGCGGCGGCGTCGTGTGGGCAGACCTGGTCGTGTCGCTCGTCCGAGGCGATGACGGGGCCCCGCTCCACACCGTGGGGATGGTGCTGGACATCACCGAGCGCAAGCGGGTGGAAACGCTTCTCCAGGAGCAGGCGGTCGAGCTGGAGCAGCAGGTAGAGGAAGCGCACTCGCTCAACGAGCAGCTGGAGGCCACCAACCAGGAGCTGCGCGCCGCCACGGAAGAAGCGCATGCGGCGCGGGACCGGCTGGCGTTCCTGTCGCACGCCAGCGAGATCCTGGGGTCGTCGCTGGACTACGAGGCCACGCTGCGGAGCGTGGCGAACCTGGCGGTGGAGCGGCTGGCGGACTGGTGCGCGGTGGAGGTCGCCGACGGGCCGCGGCGGAGCCGGTCGGTGGCGCACCGGGACCCGGCGAAAGTTGCCTGGGCGGAGGAGATCACCCGCCGGTACCCGCCTGATCCCGATGCGGCGACGGGCATCCCCGCGGTGCTGCGTACCGGCCGGTCCGAGTTCTACGAGCACATCCCGGATGAGATGCTCGTGGCCGCGGCTCGCGACGAGACGCACCTCGCGCTGCTGCGGGAGATCGGCTTCACCTCGGCCATCATCGTGCCGCTGGCGGTGAGGGAGCGGCAGGTCGGCGCCCTGATGCTGGTGTCGGCCGAGACGGGCCGCCGCTTCACCGCCGCGGACCTGGCCGTCGCCGAGGACCTGGGCCGGCGGGCGGCGACCGCGGTGGAGAACGCGCAGCTGCTCCGCGCCAGCGAGCGCGCGGCGAACCGGTCGCGCCTTCTGCAGGCGTTCGCCGCGGCGCTCAACGAGTCGTCCGGCATCGCGCAGGTGGCACGCGCCTGCGTGGAGTACGGGATGGAGGTGCTGGGGGCGAGCGCCGGGTCGCTGGGACTCCTGGCCGGCGGGGGAAGCGAATTCCAGATCCTGCACTCGCACGGCTACGCCGCCGAGGTGGCCGCGCGCTGGGCCCGCTTTCCGCTCACGCCCGGGCGTCCGCTTTCCGACGCGGTCCGAGAGGGCCGGCCGCGCATCATGGCCAGCCGCGCGGAGGTGGAGGCGCGCTACCCCGGGATGGCCGCCGAGTTCGGCCGGGCCCGTACCGAGGCCTACCTCGCCATCCCGGTCGGCGCGCGGGGCCAGGTGATCGGCGGGCTGTCCTTCAGCTTTGCCCGGGAGCAGCACTTCGACGAGTCCGAACTCGCCGTTCTCCTCACCCTGGGCGAGCAGGCGGCCCAGGCGCTGGAGCGAGCCCGGGCCCTGGAAGCCGAGCAGCGGCTCCGCGAGCGGGCGGAGGTTCTCGCCGAGTCGGGCGCGGTGCTCGCCGAGTCGCTGGACATCGGGGCCACCCTCGGCGCGCTCGCGCGCCTGGTGGTGCCGCGCGTGGCGGACTGGTGCTTCGTGGAGCTGGTCACCGAGAGCGGCCGCATCGAGCCGGCGGCCATCCACCACGGCGATCCGGAGCGGGTCGCGTGGGCGCAGGAGCTTCTCGCCAAGTACCCCATCGACCCCGCCGCCCCGTACGGCACCGCGCAGGTGGTGCGCTCGGGCGCGCCGGAGCTGGTGCCGGAGATCCCCGACGGCGTGTTCGAGGCGGTGGCGATGGACGAGGAGCACCTGGCCGCCCTGCGCCAGACGGGGTTCCGGTCGCACCTCTCGCTTCCCCTCACCGTCCGCGGGCGCACCATCGGCGCCCTCTCGCTGGTACAGGCCGAGTCCGGCCGGCGCTTCGGGCCGGAGGACCTTGCTTTTGGCGAGGACCTGGCGCGGCGCGCGGCCGTGGCCATCGACAATGCGCGGCTCTTCGCGGCGGAGCGGCAGGCGAGGGAGACCGCGGAAACGGCGAACCGCGGCAAGAGCGAGTTCCTGTCGGTGATGAGCCACGAGCTGCGCACGCCGCTGAACGCCATCGGCGGCTACACCGAGCTCATCGACATGGGCGTGCACGGGCCCGTGACCGCGGCGCAGCGCCAGGCCCTCGAGCGCATCCAGCGCAGCACCAAGCACCTGCTGGGGCTCATCAACGACGTGCTCAACTTTGCGCGCAGCGAATCGGCCGCCCCCCAGTACTTCCCCGAGCACGCACCCGTGGGGGAGATGATCGCCGCCGCGGAGGCGCTGGTGCTTCCGCAGCTCGTGGCGAAGGGGCTGGTCCGCGCCCCCGGCGAGTGCGACCCGGACCTCACGGTGTACGCCGACCCGGCGAAGGTTCAGCAGATCCTGCTCAACCTGCTCAGCAACGCCATCAAGTTCACGCCGGCGGGCGGGCAGATCCGCGTGGCGTGCGCGGCCGAGCCCCACGCGGTCGCGATCTCCGTCACGGACACGGGGATCGGCATTTCGGAGGAGGGGCTGCGCAGGGTGTTCGAGCCCTTCTTCCAGGTGGACGCCCGCCTCACGCGCACCGAGGGCGGGGTGGGGCTGGGGCTGGCGATCAGCCGCGACCTCGCCCGCAGCATGGGGGGAGACCTGACCGCGGAGTCCACCGAGGGCGCGGGGAGCACCTTCCTGCTTCGCCTTCCGCGCCATGCGGATGGATAGGGTGCAGTCCATTCCCGCGGGGGCGAAGCGGAGCCGCGGGTACTCCGGAACCAGGGTCCTTCCCCCTTGCCCTGTTCGCCTGTAGGATTCAACGTGCGTCGTGACCGCCGGCCCCGGGACAGGTCGTGGTGCGGCGCACCTCCCGGCTCTCGTCCCACCCCCTCGCGGAAACCCCGTCCACAGGAATGACTCCGATGAACCGAGCATCTCGTTGTGTGGTGCTGCTGATCGCGGCGCTGGCCGGGTTGCTGGCGCCCCGGGCGGCATGGGCCCAGGTGACCACCGGGTCGCTCAGCGGCACGGTGGCCTCGAGCACCGGCGAGCCCGTGGCGGGCGCCAGCGTGACCGCCGTCCACCAGCCCTCCGGAACCCGGTACTCGGGTGCCACCCGGGCCGATGGACGGTTCCAGCTTCCGGGAATGCGCGTCGGCGGGCCGTACACCGTCACCGTGGCGCGCCTGGGGCTGGGCACCCAGAGCCGCCAGGGGGTCACCGTGAACCTGGGTTCCACCACCGACCTGTCGTTCCGCCTGGCCGAGGCGACCCTGGTCCTGGACGAGGTGACGGTGCAGGGGCAGCGGGCGGGCGCCGTGTTCAGCCCCGACCGGACCGGGGCGGCGACGACGGTTGCGCGCGAGCAGATCGACGCCATGCCCACGGTCAACCGCCGCATCGAGGACTTCGCCCGGCTGACCCCGCAGGCGAGCAGCGGGCTGTCGTTCGCGGGCACCGACAACCGGCTGAACAACATCACGGTCGACGGTTCGTACTTCAACAACTCGTTCGGCCTGGCGGGCGCGCCGGGGCAGCGGACGGGCGTGGCGCCGATCTCCCTGGACGCCATCGAGCAGGTGCAGGTGAACGTGGCGCCCTTCGACGTGCGCCAGGGCAACTTCGTGGGCGCGGGGGTGAACACCGTTACCCGCAGCGGCACCAACGAGCTGCATGGCGCGCTGCGGTTCGACTTCCGCGACGAGGGGCTGGTGGGCGACCA
>NZ_DATBNB010000356.1 GCF_036554565.1 Longimicrobium sp.
CGAGATGGTGCGCCGCGTGGACGACGTGGACACCATCGTGGTGCGCACCGAGGCCGAGGCGCTGATCCTCGAGAACAACCTGATCAAGGAGAACCGGCCGCGCTTCAACATCAACCTCAAGGACGACAAGACCTACCCGTACATCAAGGTGACGGACGAGGCGTTTCCGCGCGTCTTCGTCACCCGCACGCTGCGCCGGGACGGCGGGCGCTACTTTGGCCCGTACACCGACGTGCGGCGGATGCGGCAGTCGCTGGAGCTGGTGAAGAAGCTGTACACCGTGCGCTCCTGCCGCTACAACCTGCCCAGCGACGTGCCCGCGCGCCCCTGCCTGGACTACCACATCGGCCGCTGCAAGGCGCCGTGCGTGGCGCTGCAGACGCCCGACGAGTACGGGTCGATGGTCGAGGAGATCGTGCAGGTGCTCAGCGGGCACACGCGCCTGGTCGCCCGCCGGCTGCAGGCAGAGATGCAGACGTGCGCGCTGGAGATGAACTTCGAGCGGGCGGCCGAGCTGCGCGACGCCATCGGCCAGCTGCAGGCGCTGGAGCGCAAGCAGCAGGTGGTGGACGTCACCGGCAGCGACCGCGACGTGGTGGGCTTCGCGCGCGACGGATCGGAGGCGTGCGGCGTGGTCCTGCAGATCCGCGAGGGCAAGCTGCTGGGCCGCGAGGCGCAGTTCCTCACCAACCTGAGCGACGACACCGACGAGGCGGCGCTCTCGGCCTTCGCCACGCGCCTGTACGCCGACCGGGTGACGCGCGACGCCGAAAGCGTGCCCGGCGAGATCATCTTCCCCATGGATTTCGACGACCGCGGCGTGCTGGAGGAGCTTCTGCGCGAGGCGGCGGGGAAGGCGGTGCGGCTGAAGTGGCCCCAGCGGGGCGAGAAGGTGCAGCTGGTGGCGCTTGCGGACCAGAACGCGCGGCACCTGTTCGAGGAGCGCAAGCTGATGGGCAACGCCGCGGGCGAGCGCGCACCCGACGCCCTCTACGAACTGCAGGAGGTGCTGGAGCTGCCGATGGTGCCCCGGACCATGGTGTGCTTCGACATTTCGCACACGCAGGGGTCGGAAACGGTGGCATCGGCGGTGTTCTTCGAGAACGGCGAGCCCGCCAAGGGCGAGTACCGCAAGCTCAAGATCCGCGGCGAGTGGGGGAACGACGACTTCGCGTCCATGCACGAGGCGGTCACCCGCTGGTTCCGGCGCCGCGTGGAAGAGGGCAAGCCGCTGCCTGAGCTGGCGGTGATCGACGGCGGCAAGGGGCAGCTGGGCGCCGCGCGCAAGGCGCTGGAGGAGATCGACCTGCCGCAGCAGCCCATCGTGGGGCTGGCCAAGAAGGAGGAGGAGCTGTTCCTTCCCGGGCGGTCGGAGAGCATCCGCCTGCCGCGGCGCAGCCCGGCGCTGCGGCTGGTGCAGCGGATCCGCGACGAGGCGCACCGCTTCGCCGTGACCTACAACCGCAAGCTGCGCACGAAGCGCACGGTGCGCTCGGAGCTTTCCACGATCCCGGGCGTGGGCCCCTCGCGTCAGAAGCAGCTGCTGGAGCGGTTCGGCTCGTACCGAGGCGTGGTCGCGGCGGCGGAGGGGGACATCGCCGCGATCCCGGGGTTCGGGCCGGCGCTGGCACGAAAGGTGGTGGAGGCGGTGCGGCCCGCCCCCGCCGCGCCGTCACCCGGCGCCGCGTAGGTCCTGCTCCCCGCCTCTCAACCTGTTGACACACCGCGACTTGTCATCCTGAGGCGCAGGCGCGCGGCACCAGCCCGCACCTCGTCCTACGCGCGCCGAAGGATCTAGCCTGGCGCACGTACCCGCCAGGGCGCGGCAGCGGTCACGGAATCTCGAGTCGGCGGAACCTCCGCTGCCAGGTGAGCCCCAGCCTGCCCGGGCGAATGAATTCGCGGCAACAACCACACGAAGTCCGCCTTCGCGGACTGGCCGATCGTCGTGCGCCCGGTGTACTCGTGCGCGACCTCGCCTGAGTGCACTCCGCACGTGCACCTCTCGTGCTGGGGGAACCCGTGATCGCGCCCCACCACGGCCGGGGCCTCGGGGGCAATCGCGGGTGGGGCGCGCTCGTACGGTTCGTGCGTAGCGGCGGTGCCGAACGAACCACTTCTACAACAAGACCGACCGAGAGGGCTGGATGAAGATCGCCGTGCTGATGGGGGGAACGAGTGCCGAACGCGAAGTGTCGCTGGCGTCGGGATCCGGAATCGTAAAAGCGCTGCGTGAGCGCGGGCACGAGGTCTACACCGTCGACACCGCGCGCGGCTTCATTCCGCCCGAGCAGGAGGGCGACCTGCTTCCCGGCGGCGTGAAGTCGGCCCCGCCCGCGGAGATGGAGAACGCGCTGCCGCTGCTGCAGCTGGGGCAGGTGGAGCAGCTGCGCGCGGCCGAGATCGCCTTCCTGGCGCTGCACGGCGGCGAGGGCGAGGACGGCACCGTCCAGGCGTACCTGCAGCTGCTCGGCATCAAGTACACGGGTTCCGGGCCGCTGGGCTCCGGCATCGCCATGGACAAGGACGTCACCAAGCGCCTGCTGCGCGACGCCCAGGTGCCGACGCTGCCCTGGCGCGTGGCGCGCGCCCCGGGATACGTGTACGACCCCGACACCATCGAGGACCTGGTGGGCATCCCCTGCGTGGTGAAGCCCTCGCGCGAAGGCTCCAGCGTGGGCCTGCACGTGGTCAAGGACCGGGAGGAGCTGGACGCGGCGGTGAAGGATGCCTCGCAGTACGACACCGAGGTGATGATCGAGCGCTACGCGAAGGGCCGCGAGCTCACCGTCGGCATCCTGGGCGACCAGGCGCTTCCGCCCGTGGAAATCCGCCCCAAGAAGGGCATCTACGACTACGAGAGCAAGTACACGCCGGGGATGACGGAGTACCTGTGCCCGGCGCCCCTGGACGAAGAGGTGGTGGCGCAGATGCAGGCGTACGCGCTGCGCGCCTTCAAGGTGCTGAAGCTGCGGGGATACGCACGCATCGACTTCATCCTGGCGCAGGAACAGCTGTGGTGCCTTGAGGCCAACACCCTCCCCGGAATGACGGGCACCAGCCTGTTTCCCAAGGCGGCCGCGGCCGTGGGAATCACCTACCCCGAACTCTGCGAGCGCATCGCGCAGTCGGCCCTCGGCTGACGGAAAACGACAGCGGACCGGAGACGCGCCACGGGGGTAGAGAGGGGAAAGCGCCCGACCTCCTCGGGCGCGTCTCTTCTCCCGTTCCACTTCTGCAACGGAAATGGCTTACCGGGATTCGTACGCGGGCGGCGGCTTCGGCGGCGGAGCCGCAACCCCCTGGGTCAAGCGCCTGCTGATCGCCAACGCGGCGGTCTTCGTAGTGGCGTTCATCCTGGCCGACGTGCTCGGCTATGGCCGCCAGGTGCTGGACCTCGTGGCGTTCGGGCCCACGCGGTTCATCACCCGGCCGTGGACGCTGCTCACGTATGCCTTCGTGCACCTGGGGATCGGCCACATCCTCGGCAACCTGCTGGTGCTGTTCTTCTTCGGCCCGCCGCTGGAGGAGCGCTGGGGAAGCCGGGCGTTCATCAAGTTCTACCTGGTTTCGGCGGCCGGCGCGGCGCTGTTCTCGGCGCTGTTCTACTTCTGGGACCCGGCCAACTGGATCATCGGCGCCTCGGGAGCCACGTTCGGCCTGATGCTGGCGTTCGCGATGATTTGGCCGGAGATGGAGATCCACGTCTGGGGCATCTTTCCCATCAAGGCCAAGTGGCTCGTGGGCATCATGGCCTTCGTGGAGCTGCTGATCGCGGCCAGCGGATCCAGCGGCGGCGTGGCCACGCTGGCGCACTTGGGCGGCATGCTCACGGCGTTCCTGTACCTGAAGAGCCCGTGGGCGCCGCCGGCGTGGGGTGAGGTGCCGGCGTTCGCGCGCAAGAACCAGCCGAAGCGCGGCGCCATGGCGCTGGTGCCCTGGTCGGGTAAGAAGCCCGAGCCCGCGCGCACCCAGGCGGCCACGGCCACGCAGGTGAGGCCGGCCAACAAGAAGGCCGTCGCCGCCGCCGAGCGCGAGCTGCTGGACGACGTGGACCGCATTCTGGACAAGATCTCGTCCAAGGGCCTGGGCTCGCTCACGGATGAGGAGCGCAAGCGCCTGGACGAGGTAAGCCGGCGCTACCGCACGAACTGAGTCCCGTCGGCTCGGTAGAGTTCACGAGGCCCGCTCCCCATCCGGAGAGCGGGCCTCGACTCGTTTCGGCCGCGGGGCAGGGTGACCGTCCCCACGGAGTCTGTCGTCCAGAGGCCCAGGCGCACCGCATCCACCCACACATGCGGCCACGCGGGCCGAAGGATCTCGCCTGGGGAGCATCTCAACGCGGGGCACGGCAGCGACACGAATGCCGACCTCGCGCCGCTCACCGATCGATCCGCGCGCTTGATGTGGAAAAAGACGACCTTCCAGAATCGCGCAGGACGCACGATCCCAGGCACGCGAGGGTTCCGCATCGTCCTCGGGAGGGAATGCGGCTTGTAGGCCCATGGCGCGCGTTCTCTACTCAAACGGTGGGTCGAGGACAGTGATAGGGCGGGAAGATAGGGTGATGTGGGAGATTCGCGGTTGAAACCCGAGGTTTTCGCCCGATTCCGGCGAAAAGCCGAGGCGAATCGCGCTCCGTAACTTCTGCTTAACCATTGATCCGCGACGCGCGCGACGCGATGCCCGCTCCGCGATACGTTGGTTAACGCACGTTACCGCGCTGTAGATAGGGCGTCGGACACCGCGATGCCCTCGATCAGGTTGGTTAACGCGCGTTGACTCAGGCCCTCTGCCCGCGTGATTCCAGCGAAATGGAAGGATGCGAGGCCGTGGAGCATTGCCCAGAAGCTCAGCGCCATTCCGTCCGGATCGCCCTCCGCCAGCACGCCCGCATCCATCCCCTCCCGCACGCGATCGCGCAGGAAGCGCCGCACGGCTGCACGCTGGCGGTGCAGGGGAGACTCTTCCGCGCCATCCGCCCCGGGTTCGAACAGGGCGCGGTAGGCCTGGGGCTGCGCGATGGCGAACTCCAGGTACGCATCGGCCGTGGCCCGCAGGCGCTCCATGGCCGTGGGCGCCTCCAGCGCGCGGAAGAGGTGGCTCCCGAGCAGGCGGGAGCCCTCGCCCGTGACTTCGCGGAGGATCGCGTCCTTGTCGGCGAAGTGGCGATA
>NZ_DATBNB010000357.1 GCF_036554565.1 Longimicrobium sp.
CCACGGCCACCGTGTCGCCCGGGCGGGTGAGCGCGCGCAGAGCCAGGTGGATGGCTTCGGCCGCGCCGCAGGTGATCACCACGTCGTCCGCGGTGCGGGCGCACCCCGCTTCCAGCGCGCGCCGCGCCACCTGCTGGCGGAATCGGGCGTGCCCGCCATCGAGGACGACACGTACGGGGAGCTGCACTTCGCCGACCCACGCCCCCGCTCGCTGCAGGCGTTCGACCGCTCGGGGCTGGTGATCTCGTGCGGAAGCTTTTCCAAGACCGTGGCCCCATCCTACCGCGTGGGATGGATGGTCCCGGGGCGCTACCGCGACAGGGTCCTTCACCTGAAGCTCGCCACGACGGCCGCCACCTCCGCGCCACCCCAGTTGGCCCTGGCCGAGTACCTGGCGTCCGGCGGATATGACCGCCACCTGCACCGCCTGCGCGGCGTGCTGCGGGGAACGGTGGAGCGGTTCGCATTCGAGGTGGCCGAGCGCTTCCCCGCCGGCACCCGCATCTCGCAACCGGCGGGCGGCTTTCTCCTCTGGGTGCAGCTCCCGGAGGGAAGCGATACGGTGGATTTGCAGCGGCGCGCGCTGAAGCGTGGGCTCAGCGTGGCGCCCGGCCCGGCATTCTCCGCGAGCGGCGATTTTGGAGACTGCCTGCGGATCAACGCGGGATATCGATGGTCCGATGGAACGCGCGAGGCGCTCGATCTGCTGGCTGGGTTGATACAGACCGCTGGACGTGGCTGATGGCGGGCGCGTAGAACGCGTTACAGCTGGTACGTAGATGTCCGTGGGACTTGTGGGATGATGCGGACGCGTGTTGATTCGGCCCCACGTGCGATCCGTCCACCTTCTCGCCCGGCCGATGCTCGCCATCCCCCGACTCGCGCGCGACGCCTGGGCCGGCGCGCTGGACCTGGTGTTCGCACCCGTCTGCGTCTCCTGCCGCGCGCCTGTCCCCACGACGCTGCCGGACCGCGTCGTCTGCCAGGTGTGCTGGGCGCGCTGCCGCCCGCTCCCCGCCCCGCGCTGCGACCGCTGCTGGGGACCGGTGCCGGCGCGCGAAGACCCGCGCCCCAAGTGCCGCACCTGCGGCGACTGGCCCGCGGCCGTGCGCTCCATCCGCTCGGCGTACGTGATGGACGACGTGCCGCGCGACCTGGTGCACGCGCTCAAGTACCAGGGCTGGGAAGCCGCCGCCGCGCCCATGTCCGCCCGGATGGCCCGCATCGCCTGGCCGCGCGACGTGAGCGACGAGGCGCGGCTGGTGGTCGCCGTGCCCACCAGCAGGGCGCGCCTGCGGGAGCGCGGCTACAACCAGGCGGCGCTGCTGGCCGCCGGATTCGCCGCAGGGACGGAGCGCGTCGCCGCCCCGGAACTGCTGGAGCGAACGCGCGCCACGGCCACGCAAACGGCCTTGCATCCCAGCGAACGCCGGGCTAACGTAGCGCGCGCTTTTTCCGTCCCCGCCAGGCAGGCGCCACGGGTCCGCGGCGAGCACGTGATGCTGGTAGACGACGTGTGGACCACGGGTGCCACGGCGCTTGCATGTTCAGAAGCGCTGCTGGAGGCGGGGGCGCGCGTGGTGAGCGTCGCGACCTTCGCACGCGTCATCCCGGAGCTGGAGCGCCTGGGCTGAGATGCCCGGCGCTCCGCCGATTTTTTCCATATTCACCACACGAGCGAGCACATGCCCATTCGCGTCGCCATCAACGGGTTCGGCCGCATCGGCCGCAACGTCCTCCGCGCCGCCAAGCAGGCGGGGGCCACCGACATCGATTTCGTGGCCGTCAACGACCTGACGGACACCAAGACCCTCGCGCACCTGCTGCGCTACGACTCGGTGCACGGCAAGTACCCCGGCACCGTAGAAGCGCGCGAGAATTCGCTGCTGGTGGATGGCGACGAGATCCGCGTGTACGCCGAAAAGGACCCGTCCGCCCTGCCCTGGCGCGACCTGGAGGTCGACATCGTCATCGAGTCCACCGGCCGCTTCACCGACCGCGCGAGCGCAGCCAAGCACTTGGAAGCGGGCGCCAGGAAGGTGATCATCAGCGCGCCGGCCAAGGGCGAAGACATCACCATCGTGCTGGGCGTAAACCAGGACAAGTACGACGCGGCCAACCACCACGTGGTCAGCAACGCCAGCTGCACCACCAACTGCCTCGCCCCCGTGGTGAAGGTGCTGCTCGACAACTTCGGGTTCGAGCGCGGATTGATGACGACCATCCACGCCTACACCAACGACCAGAACATCCTCGATCTCCCCCACAAGGACCTGCGCCGCGCCCGCGCCGCGGCCCTGTCGATGATCCCCACCACGACGGGCGCCGCCAAGGCGACGAGCCTCGTCATTCCCGAGGTGAAGGGCAAGATCGACGGCATGGCCGTGCGCGTGCCCACGCCCGACGTTTCCGTGGTAGACCTGACCTGCGAGCTGGGCCGCACGGTGACCGCAGCCGAGGTGAACGATGCCCTCCGCGCCGCCGCCGAGGGGCCGCTCAAGGGCATCCTGGCGTTCGAGGAGCAGGAGCTGGTCTCCATCGACTACACCGGCAACCCGGCCTCGTCCATCGTCGACGCGGCCTCCACCAGCGTGGTCGCCGGGCTCGTGAAGGTGGTCGCCTGGTACGACAACGAGTGGGGCTACAGCTGCCGCTGCGTGGACCTGGCCCGCTTCATGGGCGAAAAGCTGTGAGCCAGCGCAAGGCCACCATCGCCGACCTCAAGGACGAGGACGTCCGCGGCAAGCGCGTCCTCGTCCGGGTGGACTACAACGTCCCGATCGAGGACGGGCGCATCACCGACGACAAGCGCATCACCAGCACCCTTCCCACGCTGGATGCGCTGGTGCAGCGGGGCGCGCGGGTGATCCTGCTGGCCCACTTCGGCCGCCCGAAGGGCAAGCCGAACGCGGAGATGTCGCTGCGCCCCGTCGCCGCGCACCTGGAAACGCTGCTGGAAGGCCGCAGCGTCCGCTTCGTCGAGGAGACCGTCGGCCTCCAGGCCGGCGGCGCCGTCTCGCTGATGCAGGACGGCGAAGTGCTGCTGCTGGAGAACACCCGCTTCCTTCCGGGCGAGGAAAAGAACGACTCCTCGCTGGCGGAAGAGATGTCCGCCCTGGGCGACGTGTACGTGAACGACGCGTTCGGCGCGGCGCACCGGGCGCACGCGTCCACGGCGGGCGTCGCGATCGCCATGAAGGCGTACGGCAAGCCCGCCGTCGCCGGCCTGCTGATGGACCGCGAGCTCCAGTACCTCGGCGGCGCGCTCGCGAACCCCGAGCGCCCGTTCGTCGCCATCCTGGGCGGCGCCAAGATCTCGGGGAAGATCGACGTCATTCGCAGCCTGCTGCCGAAGGTGGATCACCTGCTGATCGGCGGGGCGATGGCCAACACCTTCTTCCGCGCGATGGGGCTCGCCACGGGCACCTCGCTGGTGGAGGACGACCGGGTCGACATGGCGCGCGAGCTCCTGGCGACCGCGGGCGACAAGCTGGTGATCCCGGTGGATGCGGTCGTCGCGCCCAGGCTGGAAGCGGGGCAGACCACGCAGACGGTCGCCCGCGAGTCCATCCCGTCCGACCAGTCGGTCCTGGACGTCGGTCCGAAGACGGTCGATGAGTTCCGCCGGATCCTGTCCACCGCGTGCACCGTGCTGTGGAACGGGCCGATGGGCGTGTTCGAGATCGCGGAGTTCGCCGCCGGCACCCGCGACGTCGCCGAAGCGGTGGCGGACGCAACGGACCGCGGCGCGACTACCATCATCGGCGGGGGCGACTCTGCCGCGGCGGTGGCGGAGCTGGGATTGGAAGCGCGGATGTCGCACGTCAGCACCGGCGGCGGCGCCTCGCTGGAGTTCCTGGAAGGCAAGGAGCTTCCCGGCGTGGCCGCCCTGAACAACGCGGCGGCCCAATGACGGCGCCGCGGAAGCCGATCCTGGCGGGGAATTGGAAGATGAACCACGGGCCGTCGCAGGCTGCCCGCTTCTTCGCCGACTTCCTGAACCTGGCCGAGCCGGGCGACGATCGCACCATCGCCTTCTTTCCCCCGGCTATCTCCTTCGCGGCCGCGCGCGAGGCGCTGCAGGGCCGGCCCGACGTGCGGCTGGGGGTGCAGAACGTGTACTGGGAAGAAAGCGGCGCCTTCACGGGCGAGCTTTCCGTCGGCATGGCGAAGGACGCCGGGGCGGAGCTCGTCCTCGTGGGCCACAGCGAGCGCCGCCACGTCTTCGGCGAAACGGGCGAGGAGACGGCCCGGAAGGTCCGCGCCGTCCTGGACGCCGGCTTGGTCCCGGTGCTCTGCGTGGGCGAGACCATCGACGAGCGCCGCGCCGACCGGGCCGAAGCCGTCGTGGCCGAGCAGCTGGCCCCCGTGCTGGAGATCGTCCGAGCGGACGAGGTGGGCGAGCTGGTGATCGCCTACGAGCCCGTGTGGGCCATCGGCACGGGGGTCACGGCCACGCCGGACGACGCGCGGACGATGCACGCGGCGGTTCGCGAGCGGCTGCGCGCCGCGTACGGCGCCGAGGCGGCGGACGCGGTGCCCGTGCTCTACGGCGGCAGCGTGAAGCCCGACAACGCCGCCGATCTGATGTCGCAGCCCGGCGTGGACGGCGTTCTGGTGGGCGGCGCCAGCCTGGACGCCGCCGGGTTTGCCCGGATCGTGAAGGCCGCGGGTTGACACCGCGGCCCTTCGCCCTCAATTTAGACGATTCTCCGTCGCAATCTTCCGCCAGTTCTCGGGCTCATCCGTGTTCACGTTCCTGCTGACCCTGCTGATCATCGACGCGCTGGTCCTTCTTACCGTTGTGCTTCTGCAGGCGGGGAAGGGCGGCGGCCTTGCGGCCATGGGCGGCGGCGGCGGGTCCGACACGCTGTTCGGCGGCCGCCAGGCGGCCACGCTGCTCACCCGCATGAGCTGGTGGTGCGGCGGCGCGTTCATGTTCCTGGCCTTCTGCCTGTCGATCCTGTCGTCGCGCCCCGCGGGCTCGTCGTCCATCCTCCAGGAAGAGTTCCAGCGCGGCGGACGCACGGCACCGGCGCCCACGGCCCCGGCAGTTCCCGGCGCCCAGCAGGGCCCGATCGGCGCCCCGGCCACCGGCGCCCCGGCCACCGGAACG
>NZ_DATBNB010000358.1 GCF_036554565.1 Longimicrobium sp.
ATCTAGCCGCGGGCAGGTAGAAGCCCGGGCGCGGCAGCGGTCGCCGTAGCCGAGGCCTCGGCTGCCGTGGGGCCCTCACCCGGCCGCGCTGACACGCGTGCCACCCTCTCCCGCAAGCGGGAGAGGGTGTACACTTCGGGATTGCGGTGTGGCCAGGCAGGCCCGGTGCTCGGGCCGGCGCCCCCCATCCCCAGCCCTTCCCCCGCAAACTGCGCGGGGGAAGGGAGCCAGTAGAGCGCGTGAGGCCAGCCGGAGCGCAATCGAATTCTCCTCTCCCCCATGCGGTTTATGGGGGAGAGGCCGGGAGAGGGGGGCGGCCTCAGCATGCGCCAATCTCAGATCGTTCCGGCAGCAGGTCTCCCCCTCCCCCGCGGAGCGGGGGCCGGGGGGAGGGGGCTCCCGCGGCATTCACCGGAGCCGGTCGAACCCCGAGCGAAGTTCTCCCCTCTCCCGGCGCGGTTTGCCGGCGGAGGGGGCGGGGGAGGGGCCCCCCCGAGCAGGACCGATCACTCCAGCCGAATGCACGCTGCACGGCCGGGACGCAGCACAACGGGAACGGGACGAAGGGACATCGGATGGATGTGATGCTGTTGCTGAAGGCCGCCGTCATGGGGCTGGTCGAGGGAGCCACGGAGTTCATTCCCGTGTCGTCGACGGGGCACCTGATCCTGGCCGGCAAGTGGCTGGGCTTCGATTCGTACGCCAACCACGAGACCTTCGACGTCTTCATCCAGCTGGGCGCCATCCTGGCCGTCGTCTGGCTGTATCGTCAGAAGGTGTTCGGCGTGCTCGCCGCCGCGCCGCGCGACCCCAACGCCCGCCGGCTGATCTACAACCTGCTGATCGCCTTTGCCCCGGCGGCGCTGGTGGGCTTCTTCGCGCGCGACTTCATCAAGGAAGTGCTATTCGACACCACCATCGTCGCGATCGCGCTGGTGCTGGGCGGCATCGCCATCCTGCTGGTGGAGCACTGGCACAAGACGCGGGCGGTGACCACGGAAAGCGTGGACGACATCCGCCCGCCGACCGCCCTGGGCGTGGGGCTGGCGCAGCTGCTCTCGCTCGTCCCGGGCGTGTCGCGCTCCGGCGCCACCATCATGGGCGGCCTGTCGCTGGGGATGTCGCGCCTGGCCGCGACCGAGTTCTCGTTCTTCCTGGCCATCCCCGTGATGGTGGCCGCCAGCGGCTTCGACCTGTTCAAGAGCCGCCACCTGCTGTCGGCGGCGGACGCGCCGGTGTTCGCCGTGGGCTTCGTGGTGTCGTTCATCGCGGCGATGGTCGTCATCCGGGCCTTGATTCGCTTCGTCTCCAGCAACACCTTCGTGCCGTTCGCCTGGTACCGCATCGCCGTGGGCCTGGTGCTGCTCGCGATGGCCTGGACCACCCGGGGCGGCTGAGGCCGCCGCGGCACCCCGTTTTCTCCTCCCCCGGCCCGGACCCGACCTCATGCCCAGCGTATCGTCCCTGTTCACCCAGCGGCTCCCCGCCGAGCTGGCCCGCAAGCTGGACCGCACCGAGGCCGCCGCGCGCGAGGCGCTGATCGACGTGCACGCCAACCTGGCGCTGGACCTGGTGGCCATCCTGGCGCCGCGCATGCCCTTCGACGAGGCCATCGACCGCTACATCGAGACGATGGAGCTGGACGGCGACGAGGCCGAGCCCATCGGCACGCGGGCGGTGGCGCTGATGGACGAGCGCGAGGTGAGCGAAGACCTGGCGCGCGAGGGGCACCGGGGATGGGGATGGGACTGGCGCTACGCCACGCCCATGGGCGCGCTCCGCTACATCCGCCGCCACAAGCAGCGCAGCGACGAAGAAAGCCTGTGGCTGGAGCTGGCCGCCGCGCGCGCCGAGGAAACGCTGGTGACGGCGCACATCCGCTTCGCCATGGAGTTCGTGGACCTGATGGAGCAGCACCAGCACGCCGACCCCAGCCGCGCCGTGGCGCATTACGTGGAGCGGCTGGACCTTCCGGAGCTGCGCGCGCGGATGGTGTACCAGCGCGCCCTGGCCCGCCTGGCCGACGACCTGCTGCCGCGCCTGCCCGACGAGTGATGCCGCGCTCGGCCCGGCCGCGCACGAACCTTGCGCCTGACGGGGCCGGAAACTCCGCGCGTGTGCCGCGGACCCGCCCCGGCGGGCGTTCGTGCATCCCGAATACTCAGTGCAGATGATGAACCGATCGGAGTGGGCGCAGAAGGCTGCCGCCGCGGCGCTGCTGGTGCTGCTGGCCGCCTGCGGGGGCGGCGACGGCAAGGGCGAGGGCGACGGCGAGCAGGCCAACGACAGCGCCACGGCCGCCGCGCCGGGCGACAGCGGCGCGGCGCAGGGCGCGCAGCCCGGGCAGACGGCCAACAACCTTCCCGCCGGCCCCACGACGCAGCTGCCGCCCAACGAATTGGGCCGCATCATGGTGCTGGAGTACCACCGCACCGGCAGCCCCGAGGGCGAGTTCGTCCGCACGCTGGAGAACTTCCGCAAGGACATCCGCACGCTGTACGAGGCGGGGTACCGCCCGGTGACCATGCGGCAGGTGCTGGAGGGGAACATCGACATCCCCCGCGGCACCACGCCCGTCGTCTTCACCATGGACGACGCCACGCGCGGCCAGTTCTACCTGACGGCCAACGGCGAGGTGGACCCCAACACCATGATGGGGTCGTGGATGTCGTTCAAGCGCGAGAACCCGGGATGGGGGCCGGGCGGAATGGTGTGGTGCATCCTGCCGGCCGCGAGTCATCCGTCCAACTTTTTCGGCGAGACCAAGGACCGCGACACGCCGCGGGAGCAGCGCGAGGCCAACATCCGCAAGAAGATGGAGATGATCGTCCGCGACGGACACGAGGTGTGCAACCACACCCTGTACCACGCGCGGCTGGACAAGGCGGCGAACGACCAGCAGGCGCAGGACTGGATCGGCATCGGCGAGGACAGCATCAAGGCGTACCTGCCGCAGGACTACGACATCGTGACCTTCGCGCTGCCGCTGGGCATGTGGCCGCGCAACAAGCCGGTGGCGTGGGCGGGCACGTACCGCAACGGCAAGCGCTACGAGAACAAGGTGGTGCTCGAGGTGTCGGGCGGGCCGAGCGTTACGCCCTGGGACACGCGGTGGGACCCGCATTCGGTGGACCGCTTCATCGTGGCGCCGGGCGCGCTGGAGGCGCAGCTGCGCCGCTGGGAGGCCGATCCCACGCACCGCTACGTCTCGGACGGCGACCCGCGGACGATCAGCTATCCCGCGACCATGGCGCAGTACCTGAACCGCTCGGCGCTGGGCGGACGCACGCCGCGCGAGGTGGCCGGCGCGCCCGCCGCGGCCGCTCCCGCCGCCGGCGGCGCGCAGCCCGCCGCGCCGGCCGCCGGGGGAACGACCGGGCGGTGAGGTGAGTGCGTGAGTGCATGAGCGGCCCCCGGACGATAGCGATTTCGTCCGGGGGCGCTTGCGTTCGGGGCCGCCCGCACGTCTCCGTTTCGCCTGCGCATCTGTAAGGCGGTGGACGACAAGGACTTCCGGATTGGCTGAACCGTGATCGGCGCGGTTGTCCGACCCGGCGGAAGCGGTTATCTTGGGTGCGGCGATACGGCACCGGCGTCCTGGACGCGAACGGTGCCCGTGCGACGAAGGTACTCCGCGGCTTCCGCTTTTCTTTTTTTCGACGACAGGGAGGATTCCCCATGCCTTTCGGACTTGGTTTCGGCGAACTGGTACTGATCTTCGGCGTGCTGCTGCTTCTGTTCGGCGCCAAGCGGCTGCCTGAGCTGGCCGGCGGCATGGGCAAGGGAATCCGCGACTTCAAGCGCTCGCTGAACGGGCTGGACGACGAGAGCATCCAGGCCAACGCGCAGCAGAACTACCTGCAGTCGCCGCCTCCGCCCCCGGCCGCCACGCACGTTCCCACGCCGGTCGAGAGCGAGCCGACCCGCGTCGGCTGATCGACGCGCGCGGAATGCGACGAGCGGCCCCCGGCACTGTTGCCGGGGGCCGCTTCTCGTTCGTGTGTGCACCCCCGGCCTGTCATCCTGAGGCCCAGGCCATCGCAC
>NZ_DATBNB010000359.1 GCF_036554565.1 Longimicrobium sp.
ATGCGGCTGCAGGGAGAGCTGGACGCCGGAGCGCTGCGCCGTGCCTTGGACGCGATCGTCGCGCGGCACGAGGCGCTGCGCACGACCGTGGTGGAGGTGCAGGGTGGGCCGGTGCAGCGCATCGCGCCGGTGGAGGAGAGCGGGTTCCATCTAGCCGAGCATGACCTGAGCGGCAATCCCGACGGGCCATCCGAGCTGCGGCGGCTGCTGGGCGAAGAAGCGCGCACGCCCTTCGACCTGGCCCGGGGGCCGCTCGTCCGCGGCCGGCTGATCCGGCTGGGGGCGGACGACTACCTGCTCCACGTCACCATGCACCACATGGTCACCGACGGGTGGAGCATGGGGGTGTTCACGCGCGAACTGGACGTGCTGTACGGCGCCTTCCGCCGCGGCGAGCCCGACCCGCTTCCCGCCCTGCCGGTGCAGTACGCGGACTACGCCGCCTGGCAGCGGCGCTGGGTTGAGGGCGACGTCCTCCAGGAGCAGGCGGAGTACTGGCGGGCCACGCTCGGCGGCGCCCCGGCGCTGCTGGAGCTGCCCACCGACCGCCCGCGCCCGGCACAGGTGGACCACAAGGGTGCGGCGGTGGGCCTGGAGATGGACGAGGCGCTGACGGCCGGGCTGAAGGCGCTGGGCCAGCGCCACGGCACCACGCTCTTCATGACCGTGCTGGCGGGCTGGGCCGCCGTGCTCGGCAGGCTGTCTGGGCAGCAGGGCGTGGTCGTCGGCACACCGACCGCCAACCGCGGCCGTATCGAGATCGAGGGGCTGATCGGCTTCTTCGTGAACACGCTGGCGCTGCGCGTGGATCTCGCGGGCTCCCCCACCGTTGCGGAGCTGCTGGCGCGGGTGAAGGAGCGCGCGCTGGGGGCGCAGCAGAACCAGGACATCCCCTTCGAGCAGGTGGTGGAGGTGGTGCAGCCAGTACGCAGCCTGGCGCACGAGCCACTCTTCCAGGTAATGCTCGGTTGGCACAATGCGGCGGAGGACGGGGCCGAGCTCCCCGGCCTCAGACCGAAGGGCGCGGGATCGGCGGGATCGGCTGGATCGGCGGAATCGCCAGGATCGGCTTCGGAAGCGCCGGCGAGGTTCGACCTGTCTCTCGACCTGTCGGAGCAGGGCGGGCGCATCGTGGGAAGCGTGACGTACGCGACCTCGCTCTTCGATCGGGCGACGGTGGAGCGGCACGCCGGCTACCTCCGCCACGTGCTGGAGGCGATGGTGGCCGACGAGCGGCAGCCGGTGGAGCGGCTTGCGATGCTGCCCGAACACGAGCGCCGCCAGGTGGTGGAGGAGTGGATCGCGACGGACGCGGAGTATCCGGCCGGGTCCTGCATCCACGAGCTGTTCCAGGCGCAGGCGCAGCGCACGCCCGGCACGGTGGCCGTGGTCTTCGAGGATCGCTCGCTCACCTACGCGGAGCTGAACGCACGCGCGAACCGGCTGGCGAATCACCTCCGCACACTGGGCGTGGGTCCGGATGCGCGGGTGGCGGTCTGCGTGGAGCGGAGCGCGGAGATGGTCGTCGCGCTGCTGGGTGTGATGAAGGCCGGCGGCGCGTACGTGCCGCTCGACCCCTCGCATCCGGCCGAGCGGCTGGAGTACATGCTGGCCGACAGCGCGCCCGCTGCGGTGCTGACGGACAAGCAGTTCCGGGATCGATTCCAGAACACGGGCGTGCCGGTGGTGGAGATCGACGCCGGCACTCCGGAGTGGGCGGACCAGCCCGCGACGGACCCGGTGATCGCGGAACTCACGCCGGCCCACCTGGCATACGTGATCTACACCTCCGGAAGCACCGGCCGTCCTAAGGGCGTGGCCGTTCCGCATCGCGGCGTGGTGAACCTCCTTCGCTCGATGCGGGAAACCGTGGGGATGGAGCCCGCGGATCGCCTGCTCGCGGTCACCACGTACGCGTTCGATATCTCCGTGCTGGAGATGTTCCTTCCCCTCCTGCACGGCGCGGCGACCATCGTGCTGCCCCGGGAGCGGGCTGCGGACCCTGCGGCGCTGGCGGAGGCCATCCGGGCGTACGCGCCCACGGTGATGCAGGCCACGCCCGCCACCTGGCGGATGCTGGTGGCCTCGGAGTGGGAAGGCGCGCCGCGGATGCGGGCGCTCTGCGGCGGCGAGGCGCTGCCGGCGGATCTCGCGTCGGCCCTGCGGAGCCGTGTGGGCGGGCTGTGGAACGTGTACGGACCGACGGAGACGACCATCTGGTCGACGTCCGAGGCGGTCCGCGGCGACTCCGCCGGTGCCAGCGTGCCGATCGGCCGCCCCGTGGCGAACACTCGCGTCTATGTCCTGGATGCGGCGGGCGAGCCGGTGCCGGTGGGCGTGCCCGGCGAGCTGTTCATCGGGGGCGCGGGCGTGGTGCGCGGCTACCTGGGCCGCCCGGAGCAGACGGCGGAGCGCTTCGTAGCCGATCCCTTCGGCGTCGAGCCGGGGGCGAGGCTCTACCGCACGGGCGACCTTGCCCGGTGGCGGGCGGACGGGACGATGGAGTTCCTGGGCCGTACCGACTTCCAGGTGAAGGTGCGCGGCTTCCGCATCGAGCTGGGGGAGATCGAGGCACGCCTGGCCGAGCACGCGGAGGTGCGCGAGGCGGCGGTGATGGCGCGCGAGGACGTGCCGGGCGACGTGCGGCTGGTGGCGTACGTGGTGGGCGAAGTGGACACGGAGGCGTTGCGCGCGCACCTCTCCACCGCCCTGCCCGAGTACATGGTGCCGGCGGCGATCGTGGTGCTGGAGGCGCTGCCGCTGACGCCGAATGGGAAGCTGGACCGCAAGGCGCTGCCGGCGCCGGACTTCGCCCCGGCGAAGGAGCGCTACGTGGCGCCGCGCACGCACACCGAGGAAGTGCTGGTGGGGATCTGGGCGGAAGTGCTGCGCCGGGAGCAGGTGGGCGTGGCGGAGAGCTTCTTCGAACTGGGGGGGCACTCGCTGCTGGCGACGCTCGTGGTCGCGCGCGTGCAGCAGGTGTTCGGCGTGCAGGTGCCGCTGCGGGCGATGTTCGACGACCCCACGGTCGCGGGGATGGCGGGTCGCGTAGACGCGGCCCTGGAAGTGCTGGACGCCGAGCTCGCCATGGTAGACCCGGACGAGATGGCGGAGATGCTCGCCCTCCTGGGCGATAGCACCTTCGCATGACCACCCGTTTCCTACGCGTCGCTCCTGGCTGAAAGAGAGCGGAGCGCCATCGCCGCGCGGCTGCGCAGCGAGCGGCGCGTGGGGAACGGGGGCGGCGGGGCGCCTCGGCAACGGAGACGCCCAGGATCACTCAGCCCCCCGCATACACGATCCTATTCGGACGCTAACCTGCTGGTCCCAATCCGCTGCGCGCCGCCCCTTTCGTTCCCGGCACCGCTCCGTGCGGCGGGCTCGCCGGGACCCCTCCAGCCAGCAGGCCCCTCCTTCCACAACACCAGATTTCAACACGTTTTCCTCCCCTCTTTTCCGGAGTGGAGCGTTGACTAAACATATTGCGGGGGTTATCATCAGCATCGCTACCAATCAGACACCGCGGGAACAAAAAACCGAATCGCAGACCGTGCGGTTAGGCGTCATGTGATCGCCGGTGCCCGGGACGTGATGGACGCCCATCGCGCCCAGGTGGACCCGGCCGAGATGACGTAGCTGCTCGCGCTCCGCCGCGAGCCCGCCGGCCGAACGCCGCTTTCCTTACGCGCTCCGCGGTACGCGGGGCGGTTCGCCGGCCATGCGGGGAGCGGCCGGCTGTCCGCGCGCCCAGCCTGCCCCCGGCGGGCGGAACACCCTCGGCCTCGCCGCCTTCCCTCGTCCGGGCGCTTCGCCGGGCGCGAGGGAATCCGTACGCGTTCCACACACTTTCTTTACCGGTATCCGCAGATCATGAACTCCGCCGCGAGACTCACCCAGCTGACACCGGCCCAGCGCCTGGAGCTCCTGAAGATGGCGCGGGCCCGCAAACTGGTGGGGCACCTGTCGGAGCTTCCGCCGATCGAGCCCGCCCCCCGGGAGGGCCGGCTGCCGCTGTCGTTCGCGCAGGAGCGGCTCTGGTTCATGGACCGGATGGAGCCGGGAAGCGCCGTCTACAACATCCCGGGGGCACACCGCCTGGGGGGTGCCCTGGACGGGGCGGCGCTGGAGCGGGCGCTGGGCGAGATCGTCCGGCGCCACGAGGTGCTGCGCACCACCTTCGAAGAGGTGGACGGCGCGCCGGTGCAGGTGATCGCGCCCTTCGGCGGGTTTTCCCTGCCGGTGGAAGACCTGTCCGCGCTGGGCGAGGCCGATCGCGAGGCGGCGGTGGGGCGGCGCGCGCGGGAAGAGGCGGCACGGCCGTTCGATCTCTCGGCGGGACCGCTGGTGCGTGCGGTGCTGCTGCGGCTGGGCGCCGAGGAGCACGTGCTGCTGCTCACCATGCACCACATCGTCAGCGACGGGTGGAGCATGGGGGTGTTCTTCCGCGAAGTTTCCGTGCTGTACGACGCGTACCGCGAGGGGCGTGAGTCGCCGCTCCCCGAGCTCCCGGTGCAGTACGCCGACTACGCGGTGTGGCAGCGCGGGCAGCTGGCGGGCGAGGTGCTTGACCGGCAGCTGGCGTACTGGCGGGAGCGCCTGGCGGGGGCGCCGGAGCTGCTGGAGCTGCCTACGGACCACCCCCGCCCCGCGGTGCAGACGCACCGGGGCTCGTCGGTGCCGGTGGAGCTTCCCCTGGAGCTGCAGGAGCGCCTGCAGGCGCTGGGGCGCAGCGAGGGCGCGACGCTGTACATGACGCTGCTGTCCGCCTACCAGGTGCTCCTTTCGAAGTACGCCGGGTGCGAGGACGTGGTGGTGGGAAGCCCCATCGCCGGCCGCACGCGCGGCGAGGTAGAAGGGCTGATCGGCTTCTTCATCAACACGCTGGTGCTGCGCGCCGACCTTTCGGGCGACCCGGGCTTCCGCGAGGTGCTGCGGCAGGTGCGGGACGTAACGCTGGGCGCGTACGAGCACCCCGAGGTGCCGTTCGAAAAGCTGGTGGCCGAGCTGCAGCCCGAGCGCAGGCTGAGCCACTCGCCCCTGTTCCAGGTGATGTTCACGCTGCAGGACGCCGGCGGCGGGGGCGGGGGAGGGGGAGGCGCGCCTGCCGGCCTCCAGGTGGGCGGCGTCGGCGTGGACACGGGTGTCGCCAAGCACGACCTCTACCTGGTGCTCTCCGCGACGCCCTGGGGGTTGCGCGGAGGACTGGAGTACAGCACCGACCTCTTCGAGCGCGGCACCGTCGAGCGCATGGTGCGCCACCTGGAGCGGGTGCTGGAGCAGGTGGCCGCCGACGCGGACGTGCGGCTCTCGGGGCTGGACCTGCTCGGCGAGCCGGAGCGCGCGCTGGTGCTGGACGAGTGGAACCGCACGGAGGCGGAGTACCCGGCGGACCGCTGCATCCACGAGCTGTTCGAAGCCCAGGCGGCGCGCACGCCCGGGGCCGTGGCCGTAAGCTTCGAGGGAGCGGAGCTGACGTACGGTGAGCTGAACGGGCGGGCGAACCGGCTGGCGCACCATCTCGCCGGACTCGGCGTCCACCCGGAAGCGCGGGTCGCGATCTGCCTGGAGCGGGGGCCGGAAATGGTCGTCGCCCTCCTGGCCGTGCTCAAGGCCGGCGGCGCGTACGTGCCGCTGGACCCCGCCTATCCCGCGGATCGGCTGGCGTTCATGCTGGCCGACGCGGCCGTGCCGGTGCTGGTGACGCAGGAGTCGCTGCGCACGGCGCTCCCCGCCAGCGATGGCGTCGCGGTGGTGAGCGTCGACGCCCACGCGGATCGCATCGCGGCGGAGCCGGCGGAGAACCCGGAGCGCGTCGTCTCGCCCGACCAGTTGGCGTACGTGATCTACACCTCCGGGAGCACGGGAACGCCCAAGGGGGTGATGGTGCCGCACCGCGGCGTGCCCAACCTGGCGCACGCGCAGGCCCGCCGCTTCGGGATCGACGGCACCAGCCGCGTCCTGCAGTTCGCCTCCTTCTCCTTCGACGCCGCGGTGGCGGAGGTGTTCGACGCGCTGCTGGCCGGGGCCGCGCTGGTGATGGCGTCGCGCGAGGAACTCCTTGCGGGTGCGGGGCTGCTGGAAACGCTGCGGCGCGGGGGGGTGACCGTGGCCACCCTGCCGCCCTCGGTGCTGGCCGTGCTCCCGCCGGACGACCTGCCGGAGCTGCGCACCGTGGTGAGCGCGGGCGAGGCGGTAGAGGCCGCCACGGTCCGCCGGTGGAGCGCCGGCCGTTTCTTCGTGAACGCCTATGGCCCGACGGAGACCACGGTCTGCGCGACCTCCTCCCCGTGCGAGGCGGACGGGCGGGTGCCGGCGATCGGCCGCCCGCTGGAGAACGTGCGGGTATACGTGCTGGACGCGGCCGGCCGGCCCGCGCCGATCGGCGTTCCCGGCGAGCTGTACGTGGGGGGCGTGGGTGTGGCCCGCGGCTACCTGGGCCGGCCGGGGCTGACGGCGGAGAAGTTCGTCCCCGATGCCTTCGGTCGCGAACCCGGCGCGCGGCTCTATCGCACGGGCGACCGGGTGCGGTGGTCGGCCGGGGGCGAGCTGGAGTTCCTGGGGCGGGTGGACCAGCAGGTGAAGATCCGCGGCTTCCGCATCGAGTTGGGAGAGATCGAGGCCGCGCTGTCGGCCCACGGCGAGGTGCTCGACGAGCGGGTGATCGTGCGCGAAGACCAGCCGGGCGAGCAGCGGCTGGTGGCGTACGTCGTCGGTGCCGTCGAGGTGGACGAGCTGCGGGAGCACCTGCGGCGGAGCCTGCCCGAGTACATGCTGCCGGCCGCGTTCGTGGTGCTGGATGCGCTGCCGCTGACGCCCAACGGCAAGCTGGACCGCAAGGCGCTCCCTGCGCCGGAGCTCGCGTCGGGCGAGGAGACGCACCTGGCGCCGCGCACCCCCGTCGAGGAGATGCTGGCGGGGAACTGGGCCGAGGTGCTGGGGCTGGAACGGGTGGGGGTGACGGACAACTTCTTCGAGCTGGGCGGGCATTCGCTCCTGGCCGCGCTGGTGGTCTCGTCCATCCGCGAGCTGTTCGGCGTGGAACTGCCCGTCCGCGTGCTCTTCGAGGGGCCCACGGTGGCGGAGGTGGCCAAGGCGGTGGAGGAGATGCGCCGCGCGGAGCTGCCGGTGCTGCCGCCGGTGGTGCCGGTGGAGCGCACCGGTGCGCTGCCGCCCTCGTTCGCGCAGGAGCGGCTGTGGTTCATGGACCGGCTGGAGCCGGGAAGCGCCGTCTACAACATCCCGGGCGCATGGCGGCTGGGCGGTGCGCTGAACCGGGTGGCGCTGGAGCGGGCGCTGGGCGAGATCGTCCGGCGCCACGAGGTGCTGCGCACCACCTTCGCCGAGGTGGACGGCTCGCCGGTGCAGCTGATCGCGCCCTTCGGCGGGTTCTCGCTGCCGGTGGAGGACCTGTCCGCGCTGGGCGAGGCGGAGCGCGAGGCGGCGGTCGGGCGCCGGGCGGGCGAGGAGGCGGCACGGCCGTTCGACCTTTCGGCGGGGCCGCTGCTCCGGGCGGCGCTGCTGCGGGTGGGCGCCGAGGAGCACGTGCTGCTGCTCATGATGCACCACATCGTCAGCGACGGGTGGAGCATGGGGGTGTTCTTCCGCGAGCTGTCGGCGCTGTACGAGGCGTTCCGCGAGGGGCGTGAGTCGCCGCTCCCCGAGCTGCCGGTGCAGTACGCCGACTACGCGGTGTGGCAGCGCGAGCAGCTGGCGGGCGAGGCCCTGGACCGGCAGCTGGCGTACTGGAAGGAGCGGCTGACGGGCGCGCCGGAGCTGCTGGAGCTGCCGACCGATCGGCCCCGCCCGGCGGTGCAGTCGTACCGGGGCTCGTCCGTTCCGGTGGAGCTTCCCCTGGAGCTGCTGGAGCGCCTGCAGGCGCTGGGCCGCAGCGAGGGTGCGACGCTGTACATGACGCTGCTCGGGGCCTTCCAGGTGCTGCTGGGCCGGTACGCCGGCAGCGACGACGTGGTGGTGGGGAGCCCCAACGCCGGACGCACGCGCGGCGAGGTGGAGGGGCTGATCGGCTTCTTCGTCAACACGCTGGTGCTGCGCACCGGCCTGGGCGGCGACCCGGGCTTCCGCGAGGTGCTGCGGCGGGTGCGCGAGGTGACGCTGGGGGCGTACGAGCACCAGGAGGTGCCGTTCGAAAAGCTGGTGGCCGAGCTGCAGCCGGAGCGCAGGCTGAGCCACTCGCCCCTGTTCCAGGTGATGTTCACGCTGCAGAACGCCGGCGGCGCGGGAGGGGGAGGCGGACGCGCGCCTGCGGGCCTCCAGGTGGGCGGCGTCGGAGTGGATACGGGTGTCGCCAAGCACGATCTCTACCTGGTGCTTTCGGCGACGCCGTGGGGGCTGCTCGGAGGATTGGAGTACAGCACCGACCTCTTCGAGCGCGGCACCGTCGAGCGGATGGTCGGCCACCTGACACGGATGCTGGAGCAGGTCGCCGCGGACGCGGACGTGCGGCTTTCGCAGCTGGAGCTGCTGGGCAAGCCGGAGCGCGCGCTGGTGCTGGACGAGTGGAACCGGACGGAGTCGGAGTACCCGGCGGACCGCTGCATCCACGAGCTGTTCGAGGCCCAGGCGGCGCGCACGCCGGGTGCCGTGGCCGTGAGCTTCGAGGGAGAGGAGCTGGCGTACGGCGAGCTGAACGCGCGGGCGAACCGGCTGGCGCACCATCTCGCCGGCCTCGGCGTTGGGCCCGAGGTGCGGGTGGGCATCTGCCTGGAGCGGGGACCGGAGATCGTCGTTGCCGTCCTGGCCGTGCTCAAGGCCGGCGGCGCGTACGTGCCGCTGGACCCCGCCTATCCCGCGGATCGGCTGGCGTTCATGCTGGCCGACGCGGCCGTGCCGGTGCTGGTGACGCAGCAGTCGCTCCGCGCGGCGCTCCCCGCCGGCGCCGCCGCGGTGGTGAGCGTGGATGCGGACGCGGATCGCATCGCGGCGGAGTCCGCGGAGAACCCGCAGCGCCGCGTTTCGCCCGACCACGTGGCGTACGTGATCTACACCTCCGGCAGCACGGGTAGGCCCAAGGGGGTGATGGTGCCGCATCGCGGGGTTCCCAACCTGGCGTACGCGCAGGCCCGCCGCTTCGGCATCGACGGCAGCAGCCGCGTCCTGCAGTTCGCCTCATTCTCCTTCGACGCGGCGGTGGCGGAGGTGTTCGACACCCTGCTGGCCGGGGCCACCCTGGTGATGGCGCCGCGCGAGGCGCTCCTCCCGGGTGAGGGGCTGCTGGATACGCTGCGGCGCGGGCACGTGACCGTCGCCACCCTGCCTCCCTCGGTGCTGGCCATCCTTCCGCCGGACGGCCTGCCGGAGCTGCGCACGGTGGTGAGTGCGGGCGAGGCGGTGGACGTGGCCACGGTGGAGCGGTGGAGCATGGGGCGCGCGTTCGTGAACGCCTACGGGCCGACGGAGACGACGGTCTGCGCGACGTCCGCCCACTGCCAGGCGGACGGGCGGGCGCCGGCGATCGGCAGCCCTCTGGAGAACGTGCGGGTGTACGTGCTGGATGCGGCCGGGCGGCCGGCGCCGGTGGGCATTCCCGGCGAGCTGTACGTGGGCGGCGTGGGCGTGGCCCGCGGCTACCTTGGCCGGCCGGGGCTGACCGCCGAGCGGTTCGTCCCCGATCCCTTCGCGGCGGAAGGCGGTGCGCGGCTCTATCGCACGGGCGACCGGGTGCGGTGGCGGGAGAGTGCCGTTCTCGAGTTCCTGGGGCGGGTGGACCAGCAGGTCAAGATCCGGGGCTTCCGCATCGAGCCGGGGGAGATCGAGGCCGCGCTGTCGGCGGGGCCGGAGGTGCTCGATGCGCGGGTGATCGTGCGCGAAGACCAGCCGGGCGAGAAGCGGCTGGTGGCGTACGTCGTCGGGCGTGTGGATGCGGACGAGCTGCGCGAGCACCTGCGGGGGCGCCTGCCGGAGTACATGGTGCCCGCGGCGATCGTGGTGCTGGAGGCGCTGCCGCTGACCTCGAACGGCAAGCTGGACCGCAAGGCGCTGCCGGCGCCGGAGCTCGCTTCGGGCGAGGACAAGTTCGTGGCGCCGCGCACGCCGATGGAAGAGGTGCTGGCGGAGATCTGGGCAGATACGCTGGGCGTGGACCGGGTGGGGGCCGAGGACCACTTCTTCGACCTGGGCGGGCACTCGCTGCTGGCCACCGGCGTCGCCGCGCGCGTTCACCAGGTGTTCGGCGTGGAGCTGCCGCTGCAGGCCGTCTTCGAGCAGCCGGTGCTTTCCGGGCTCGCGGCCGAGATCGAGCGCCTGCGCGGCACCGGCGCGGTGGTCGGGGCCGAGGCCATCGCCCGCGCCCCGCGCGAGGGCGACATGCCCGTGACGTTCGCGCAGGAGCGGCTCTGGTTCGTGGACGCGCTGGACCCGGGGAGCCCGGTGTACGCCATGCCGTTCTCGTTCCACATCGCCGGCCGGCTCGATGCCGGCGCGCTTCGCCGCGCGCTGACCGAGCTGGTGCGCCGCCACGAGCCGTTGCGCACCACCCTCCCAGCCGTGGACGGCGTTCCCGTGCAGCGGATCGCCCCGCCCCCGGCCAGCTTCGACCTGCCGGTGATCGACCTGCGCCACCTGCCCGCGAACGAGCGGAGGGCCGAAGCCGTCCGTCTGGCGGCCGAAGCCTCGGAGCACCGCTTCGATCTGGCGCGCGGGCCGCTCTTTCGCGCGTCGCTCGTTCACGGCGCGGCCGACGAGCACTTCCTTCTCCTCAACATCCACCACGTCATCTCCGACGGGTGGACGGTGGGCGTGCTGAACGAAGAGCTTTCCGCCCTCTACGGCGCCTTCTCGCGCGGCGAGCCGTCGCCGCTGCCGGAGCCGTCGCTGCAGTACGCGGACTACGCGGTGTGGCAGCGCGAGCGCCTGTCCGGCGCCGTGCTGGAGCGGCAGCTGGAGTTCTGGCGGCAGGCGCTGCAGGGTGCTCCGGCGCTGCTGGAGCTCCCCGCCGACCGTCCCCGTCCGGCGGTGGAATCGCACCGCGGCGCGGTGGAGAGCCTGGTCGTGGCGCCCGAGCTGGCGGCGGAGGTGCGCGCCCTGGCCCGACGGGAGGGCGCCACGCTGTTCATGGTGCTCCTCGCCGCGCTCGACGTGGTGTTGGGACGCCTGGCCGGGGAGGAAGACGTCGTCGTCGGCACGCCCATCGCGGGGCGGACGCGGGCGGAGACCGACCAGATGGTGGGGCTGTTCCTGAACTCGCTGGCGCTGCGGACCGACCTTTCGGGCGACCCGAGCTTCCGCGATCTGCTGGGGCGCGTGCGCGAGACCACCCTGTCGGCGTACGCGCACCAGGAGATCCCCTTCGAGCGGGTGCTGGAAGAGGTGCGTCCCGAGCGCAGCATGGCGCACGCCCCCGTGTTCCAGGTGATGCTCAACCTCGCCAACTTCCAGGACGGCGCCTTCCGGGGCGAGGGCCTGCAGGTGGCGGGGGCCGGCTCGCTGGGCGAGGCGACCAGCAAGTTCGACCTCACGCTGTACGTGGGGGAGGGCGAGGGGAAGATCTTCGTCAACCTCGTCTACGCCGCCGACCTGTTCGACGCGCCGCGGATGCGCGTGATGCTGGCGCAGCTGGAAGGCGTGCTTCGCCAGGCCACGGCCGCGCCCGAAACGCGCGTCGGGGCGCTGTCGATGGCGACGGAGGCGGCGCGCGGCGTCCTTCCCGACCCGGCCGCGCCGCTGGACGACACCTGGCGCGGCGCGGTCCACGAAGTCTTCGCCACGCGGGCGAAGGCGACTCCGCAGGCGCTGGCGGTGGAGGACCCGCGTGAACGCTGGACGTACGCCGAGCTGGATGCGGCGACGGACCGCATCGCCCGCGCGCTGGCGGAGGCCGGGGTGGGCGTGGGGGATGTCGTCGCGATCACCGGCCACCGGAGCGCCGCGCTGGTGCGTGCGCTGCTGGGGACGATGAAGAGCGGCGCGGCCTTCCTGGTCCTCGATCCGTCCTATCCGGCGGGGCGACTGGCCGAGTACGCCCGCATCGCGCGTCCCGCCGCGCACATCCACCTCTCCGCGGCGGGCGACCTGCCGCGCGAGGCGCTGGACGCGCTGGGAGAGACGATCCGCACCGCCGTCATCATCCACCCGCGGAGCGAAGAGCCCGCGGGCGCGATGGATTCTGCCAGCGATCCGCTGAACGTGGAGGTCGGTCCGGACACGCTGGCGTACCTGTCGTTCACCTCGGGGACCACGGGAACGCCCAAGGCGGTGATCGGGCGGCACTCGTCGCTCACGCACTTCACGCCATGGCTGGCGTCGGAGTTCGGTCTCTCCGCGTCCGACCGCTTCAGCCTGCTGAGCGGCCTGGCCCACGACCCGCTGCACCGCGACGTCTTCACCCCGCTTCAGCTCGGCGCGGCGGTCGTGGCGCCGGAGCCGGACGAGACCGGCACCCCCGGCTACCTCGCGCGGTGGATGCGCGAGAACGGAATCACGGTGGCGCACCTGACGCCGGCCATGGGCCAGCTCCTGGCCGACGCGCCGGAGCGCGAACGGATTCCCAACCTGCACCGCGCCTTCTTCGTGGGCGACGTCCTCCGCCGCGCGGACGTGCAGCGGCTGACGGCGCTCGCGCCCAACCTGCGCGTCGTCAACTACTACGGGTCCACCGAAACGCAGCGCGCAGTCTCGTATCACGAGGTCGATCCAACGGCCGAGCAGAAGGAGATCATCCCCCTGGGACGCGGGCTTCCTGGCGTGCAGCTCCTCGTCCGCAATGCGAGCGGGGAGATCGCGGGAGTCGGCGAGGTGGGCGAGATCTGGATGCGTTCGCCGCACCTGGCGGCCGGCTACCTGGGCGACGAGGAGCTCTCGGCGTCGCGCTTCATCCCCAACCCGTGGACCGGCGATCCGGCCGACCGCCTGTACCGTACGGGCGACCTGGGCCGCTACCGGCCGGACGGCGAGGTGGAGCCGCTGGGGCGCGCCGACCAGCAGGTGAAGGTGCGCGGCTTCCGGGTGGAGCTGGGCGAGGTGGAAAGCGCCCTGACGTCGCACCCGGCGCTCAAGGAGGCCGCCGTGATCACCCGCGAGGCCGGCGCGGATGACCGCCGTCTGGTCGCCTACTGGGTGCCTGTCGAGGGATCGGTCGAGCCCGACGCGGCAGCGCTCCGGGCGCACCTCAAGGCGCTGCTGCCGGAGTACATGGTCCCGTCCGCCTACGTGCGGCTGGACCGGCTTCCGCTGACGGCGAACGGCAAGCTGGACCGCCGCGCCCTTCCCGAGCCGGAGGCGGCGGCGAGCGACGCCGGTCTGGTGGAGCCGCGCACCGTTACCGAACGGATGATCGCGGAAATCTGGATGGAGGTGCTGGAAGTGGAGCGCGTGGGCGTGGAGGACGACTTTTTCGGGCTCGGCGGCCACTCGCTGAAGGCGGCGCAGGTGCTGGCGCGCATCTCCCGGATGCTGGAGGTGGAGCTTCCCCTTCGCGTGCTCTTCGAGAGCCCGACCGTCGCCGGCCTCGCCGCGGCGGTCGAGGCAGCGGTCCACGAAGACGATGGCGGCGGCGCCTTCGCCGACGCGCTCGCGGAGCTGGAGGGGCTGAGCGACGACGAGGTGGCGGCGCTGCTGGCGGAGATCGGGGAGGAGGCCTGAGGGCCTGCACGGGCGGGGTTGCGGTGCGCGCTGAAGCTGGCGCGGCGGCGAAGCCCCTCCCGCCGCTTTCCGCCGGGTGCCGACACTCGGCGGGTAGGGTCGGCGTATAGGCCTTAACGTAAGCCCGCCAATGGCATAGGATCATACCGGGTAGCGCAAATCACGACTAGGACATACATTATTGGACATCCAAAGCGCAATTCGCCGCTCCCAAAACGGTTGACTTGACGCCTGTGAGTGAGGGGGCCGCCGCGGCATGCAACCAGGCCCGCTGCCCACCAGCGGCATCAGCCCCGCCGAGCACGAAACCACCGCGCCGAGCCGCGGTCGCGAAGCACCCGGCACCCCTTCTCGTCGGAAGCCCACCGCATACAGAGCAGGATGGCTGACATCATCTCCCGGCTGGCCGGGCTGTCACCCGACAAGCAGAGGCTGCTGGCCCTGAAGCTGAAGCTGAAGGGCGGGGCATCCGCGGCGGCGGCCGGGCAGACAGGCGGCGAGCGGCCCACCGAGTTTCCCACGTCGTTCGCGCAGCGTCGGCTGTGGCTGCTGGATCGGCTGGAGCCGGGGAGCACCGCCTACTCCATGCCCCGGGTCTGGCGCATCCCCGGTTTGTTGGACGTCGCCGCGCTGGAGCGTGCCCTGGACGAGCTGGTGCGGCGCCACGAGACGCTGCGCACGCACCTGGAGGAGCGCGGCGGAGAGCCGGTGCAGGTGGTTGCCCCTCCCTCTCCCTTCCGGCTGAAGGTGACGGACCTCTCCGCGCTGGCTCCCGCCGGGGCGGTGGCCGAACTGGCGCGGCTGGCGCGCGCCGACGCCGCGGCCCCCTTCCGGCTGGAGGAGGGCCCGCTCTTCCGCGCGTCCCTCGTCCGCCTCTCGGCCGACGAGCACGCCCTGCTCTGGAACCTGCACCACGCGATCACCGACGGCTGGTCCACCGGCATCGTCGTGCGCGAGCTGATGGCCCTGTACCAGGCCTTCTCGCGCGGCGAGCCCTCGCCGCTGCCGCCACTCCCCCTGCAGTACGGCGACTATGCCCTCCGCGAGCGCGAGCGCCTGTCCGGCAACGCGCTCGCGCGGCTGGTGGGCTTCTGGCGCAAGGCGCTGGAAGGCGCACCCACGGTGCTGGAGATGGCGCCGGACCACCCCCGGCCGGCCGTGCGCACCTACCGCGGCGCCGCGGTCAGCGCCTCGCTGGGCACCCGCCTCCCCGCGCGCGTGGACGCACTGGCGAGGGCGCACGACGCCACCCCGTTCATGGTCTACCTGGCCGCGTTCCAGCTCCTGCTGGGCCGCTACGCCGCCCAGGACGACGTGCTGGTGGGCACCGCGGTCGCCAACCGGCCCTCGGTGGAGGTGGAGGGGATCGTCGGCTTCTTCGTGAACACGCTGGTGCTGCGTGGCGACCTCTCGGGCGATCCCACCTTCGCCGAGCTGCTGGCGCGCGTGCGCGAGGCCACGCTGGGCGCGTTCGAGCACCAGGCGCTCCCCTTCGAGAAGCTGGTGGAGGAGCTGAACCCCGAGCGCTCGCTGACCCACGCGCCGCTGGTGCAGGCCGCCATCGTCCTGCACAACCAGCACGGCGCCGGCGAAGGATCGGATGTGACGGCGGCTCCGGCGCAGGCGGCGGGGCCCGCGCTGCGCCTGGAGGCGGCGGAGGGCGCGGAAGAGGCGGCGCGCTTCGATCTCACGCTGGAGCTGGCGCTGTGGCCCGACGGCCTCCGCGCGAACCTCGGCTACGCGACGGACCTCTTCGAGCAGGACACGGTCCAGCGGATGCTCGGCCACCTGCAGCGGGTGCTGGAGCAGGCCGTCGCCGATCCGAACGTTCGGCTCTCGCGGCTGGAGCTGCTCGGCGACGCGGAGCGCGCGCGGGTGCTCGACGAGTGGAACCGGACGGAGCGCCCGTACCCGCGCGGCGTGTGCATCCACGAGCTGTTCGAGGCGCAGGTGCGGGAGCGTCCCAGTGCCGTGGCGCTGTCCTGGGGCGATGAGTCGCTGACGTACGCGGAGCTGGATGCGCGGGCCAACCAGCTTGCCAATCACCTCGTCCGCCTGGGCGTGGGACCCGATGCCCGCGTGGGCGTGCTGCTGGAGCGGAGCGCGGAGCTGATCGTCTCCATCCTCGCGGTGCTGAAGGCGGGCGGCTGCTACGTGCCGCTGGACCCGGGCTATCCGCCCGAGCGGCTGCGCCTGATGCTCGCCGACAGCAGCGTTCGCGTGCTCCTCAGCCGCGGCGGCCTGTCGGAGGCGGTGGCGGGCGGCGGCCTGCACGTCATCCACCTGGACCAGGCCGCGGACGCGCTCGCGTCGGAGCCGATCGAAGCGCCTCGCGGTGGGGCCACCGCGGAGAACCTGGCGTACATCGTCTACACCAGCGGGAGCACGGGAAGGCCCAAGGGCGTGATGGTGGCCCACCGGCACGTCGTGCAGCTCGTCGTCGAGACCGACTACGTGCGGTTCGGCCCCGGAGACCGCATCGCGCAGGCATCGAACGCGAGCTTCGACGCGCTGACATTCGAGGCCTGGGGCGCGTTCCTGAACGGCGCTACCCTGGTCGGCATCCCCCGCGACGTTCTCCTCTCGCCGCCCGCGTTTCGCGAGATGCTTCGCGAGGAGCGGATCACCACGCTCTACCAGACCACCGCGCTGCTCAACCAGCTCTCGCGCGAGCAGCCGGACGTCTTCTCCCCGCTGCGCGAGGTGCTGTTCGGCGGGCAGGCCGTGGACGCCGACAGCGTGCGCCGGCTGCTGAAGGCGGGCGGTCCCGAGCGGCTGCTGCACATGTACGGCCCCACCGAGACGACCGCCTGGTGCTCGTGGGAGCAGGTGGTGCACGTGGCGGATGACGCGCTCACGGTTTCCGTGGGCCGCCCCACCGGCAATCAGCGGATCTACCTGCTCGATGCCGCGCTGAACCCCGTGCCGGTGGGTGTCCCCGGCGAGGCGTACGTGGGCGGCGACGGCGTGGTGCGCGGCTACCTGGACCGGCCGGGTCTGACGGCGGAGCGCTTCGTTCCCGATCCGTTCGCCGGGGACGGGACGCGGATGTACCGCACCGGCGACCGGCTGCGCTGGAAGGCGGACGGGCGGCTGGAGTTCATCGGCCGGGTGGACGAGCAGGTGAAGGTGCGCGGCTTCCGCGTCGAGCCCGGGGAGATCGAGGCGGTGCTGTCGGCGCACGCGGAGGTGCGCGAGGCGCGGGTGATCGTGAGCGACGATGCGTCCGGCGAGAAGCGGCTCGTGGCGTACGTCGTGGGGAGCGTGGATGCGGACGGACTGCGCGCGCACCTGCGGCAGAGCCTTCCGGAGTACATGGTGCCGGCGGCGTTCGTCGCACTGGAGCGCATTCCGCTGACGCCGAACGGAAAGCTGGACGTCCGCGCCCTCCCCGCGCCGGAGCTGGGTGCGGCGGAGGACCGGTACGCCGCGCCGCGCACCCCCGTGGAGGAGGTGCTGGCGGCGATCTGGGCAGAGGTGCTGAAGGTGGAGCGCGTGGGGGTGCACGACAACTTCTTCGCCCTGGGAGGCCACTCCCTCCTGGCGGTCACGCTGGTGGAGCGCATGCGGCGGCGCGGCGTGCGCGCGGACGTACGCGCGCTGTTCACCACGCCCACGGTGGCGGAGCTCGCCGCGGCGGCGGAAGGCGACTTCCACGAGGTGGTGATCCCGCCGAACCGCATCCCGGCCGGCTGCGATGCCATCACGCCGGAGATGCTCCCGCTGGTGGAGCTCACGCAGGCGGAGATCGACCGCATCGTGGCCGGCGTGCCGGGCGGCGCTCCGAACGTGCAGGACGTCTATCCGCTGGCGCCCCTGCAGGAGGGGATCCTCTTCCACCACCTGCTCACCCCGGACAGCGACCCCTACCTGCTCCCGCAGCCGTTCGCCTTCGAAAGCCGCGAGCAGCGCGACGCCTACCTGGCCGCGCTGCAGGCGGTGGTCGCGCGGCACGACGTCCTGCGCACGGCCCTGGTGTGGGAGGGGCTTTCCGAGCCGGTGCAGGTGGTGTGGCGCCACGCTCCGCTCCCGGTGAAAGAGGTGGAGGTCGATCCGGCCGGGGACGATGCGGCCAGGCAGCTGTTCGAGCGGATCGATCCGCTGCACTACGGCATGGACCTGGGCCGGGCTCCCCTGCTGCGTGCCTTCGTGGGCCGTGAGGCCGTCGCGGGGCGCTGGGGGATGCTGCTGCTGCTGCACCACGTGGTGAGCGACCATACCACGGGAGCCGTGCTGCACGAGGAGATGGAGGCGCACCTGGAGGGCCGCGCGGAGCAGCTCCCGGCCCCGCTCCCGTTCCGCAACTACGTGGCGCACGCCCGGCTGGGGGTGAGCCGCGCGGAGCACGAGGCGTTCTTCCGCGAACTGCTGGGAGACGTCGACGAGCCGACCGCGCCGTTCGGGCTGCGCCAGGTGCAGGGTGACGGGCTCGGACTGGAGCAGCGGGGGCTGTGGGTGGAGCCGGAGCTCGGCGCGCGGCTGCGGGAGGGTGCGCGGCGGCTGGGGGTGAGCGCGGCGGCCGTGTGCCACGTGGCGTGGGCGCAGGTGCTGGCGCGGGTCTCTGGCCGGAGCGACGTGGTCTTCGGGACGGTGCTCTTCGGGCGGATGGAGGGCGGGGAGGGAGCGGACCGTGTGCTGGGGCCGTTCATCAACACGCTGCCGGTGCGCATCCGGGTGGGCGAGGAGGGTGCGGAGGCGAGCGTTCGCCGGACGCAGGCCCTCCTGGCGAGCCTGGTGCGCCACGAGCACGCCTCGCTGACACTGGCGCAGCAGATGAGCGGGGTGCCGGCGCCGGAGCCGCTGTTCTCCGCGCTCTTCAACTACCGCCATGCCCCGGGTGGGGGCGGTGGGGGAGGAGAAAAAAGCCCTGCGCGCGGGCCGAGGCTGGCGTCGGGGGTGGCGGAGCGTTCGAACTACCCGCTCAACCTTTCCATGAACGACGTGGGAGACGCCTTCTCCCTGTCGGTGCAGGCGGAGGCGGAGGTCGGGGCGGAGCGGGTGTGCGCGCAGATGCACACGGCGCTGGCGGGGCTGATCGAGGCGCTGGAGGCGGCGCCGGAGCGGCCGCTGCAATCCATCGACGTGCTCCCGCCCGCCGAGCGGCGGCAGGTGCTGGAGGCGTGGAACCGCACGGAGGCGGAGTACCCGGCGGACCGCTGCATCCACGAGCTGTTCGAGGCGCAGGCGGAGCGCTCGCCCGGCGCGGCCGCGCTCGTCTTCGAAGACCAGACGCTGAGCTACCGGCAGCTGAACGCGCGGGCGAACCAGCTGGCGCACCACCTGGCCGCACGCGG
>NZ_DATBNB010000360.1 GCF_036554565.1 Longimicrobium sp.
CAGCGTCGAGGCGAAGGTGGGGCCGTGGTGCGGCGGGTCGAGGTAGGATGGGTGCTGCGGATGAGAAATGAACTGCCGGGCCACCGTCGCTGTCCCCCCCAAATCGTTGTGCCCTGGCGGGCGCTAGCGACCGTCCAAAGGGCAAGGCCGGGGCCAAGGTTGGCCCGCCTGTAAGATCGTTGGTTTCAAACGACTTAGCCCCCCCTTGCGGCGCATCTGGGCGGATATTGCCGGGGACACGGGGGGACAGATGGGGCGGCCTTGTCCCACAGCATCGTCCCCGAAGTCTCAATCCCAGGGGAACGGGTGCGGGCGGCGGACGTATGAAGCGGTTCACACTGCAAACCGAAGGCGGGTCGGCGGATGGCCAGGAAGTACGGGATCAAGGAAGTGTTCGCCACGCTGCAGGGCGAAGGGGCGCAGGCGGGGATGCCCGCGGTGTTCCTTCGCTTCGCGGGGTGCAACCTGGGCTACGACGTGTGTCCGTGGTGCGACACCGACTGGGTGAAGGCCGAGTACACGCTGGACCTGGACGACACGCTGGACCTGGTGCGCCGCACGGCGTGGGAGGGCTTCGGGGGAGAGGTTCCGGGGCTGCTGCTGGTCGCCACCGGCGGCGAGCCCAGCCTGCAGCTGGACCGCCCGCTCTCCGATGCGCTGCGGGAACGCGGCTACCGTATCTCCATGGAGTCCAACGGGTCGCGCCCGGTGGACCGCTCGCTCGTGGACTGGCTGACGGTTTCGCCCAAGCAGGCGGAGTTCGCGCAGAAGGAGGGCGACGAGCTGAAGCTGCTCTTCACCGGCGGCGCGGTCCCGGGCATTACCCCCGACGCCGACGCGGTGCGCCGCATCGCCGACGGAACCCGGTTCGGCCACTACTTCCTGCAGCCGGTGGACGTGCCGGCGGCGGGCGGGCCCAACTACGGAGAGGTCATCCGGACGGTGATGCAGCTGGGCCCGCCGTGGCGGCTTTCGGTGCAGACGCACAAGGTGGCGGGCATCCCGTAGCGCACCACGGCTGCCCTGTGGATGCTACCGCGCACGCCTCCGCCAGCCTGCTGGCGGAGGCGTTCTGTTGCCCCGAATTCCGGCCCCCTCCCGCACGGAACTGCTGTGCGGAGCGGGGGTGAACTTCGATCGGGGTTCGGCCGGCTTTGGCGCCGCCCCGGGCGCCTCCCATCCCCAGCCCTTCCCCCGCAAACTGCGCGGGGGAAGGGAGCCAGTGTGGTGCGCTTCCCGAGCCCGTCGCCGCACCGGGGCCTGTCATCCCTTGGCCCAGGCGCGCTGCCTCGGGCGGGTGCCGGTGTTCGGGCTGGGGCTGCTGCATGGTGAGGCGCGCTTCGATTGCTCCGGCGCATTCCCCCGGCTGCCCTCTCCCCCGCCCCTCTGGAGAATTCGTGTGCATCTCGGCTGGCTCCGAGCACTCGACTTCGCGTGCAGTCCGCGAAGGCGGACTTCGGGCCTTTGTTGCCGCGAATTCATTCGCCCCCGCACGGCCGAGGCCTCCGCACCGGGCCTGCGACTTGCGCCAGCCGCCACCCCGCGCACCCGCGAAGGTGCGCTCGATCGATCAACGGAAAACGGCGAGGATGTACGGATGGCGGGGATTCTGGACGGGAAGACGGCCGTGGTGACGGGCGGCAGCAAGGGGATCGGCTACTCGATCGGCGAGTACCTGGCGCGGGCCGCCGCCAACGTGGTGATCTCGGCCCGCAACGCCGGCGAGGTGAAGGCCGCGGCGGACCGGCTGAATGCGCTAGGAGCGGGCACCGTGATCGGCGTGCAGGCCGACGTGCGGAGCTACGAAGACGTGCAGCGGATGATCGCGGCGGCGGCGGAACTGGGGGATGGGCTCGACATCCTGATCAACAACGCCGGCGTGGGCGGGTTCGCGCCGATGGACCAGATCTCGGTCGACCTCTGGCATTCGATCATCGAAACCAACCTGAACGGCGTCTTCTACTGCTGCCGCGAGGCCGTGCCCCACATGCGCAAGCGCGGCGCGGGGTGGATCATCAACATCGGCTCGCTGGCGGGCAAGAACCCGTTCGCGGGCGGCGCGGCGTACAACGCCAGCAAGTTCGCCATCGTGGGCTTCAGCGAGGCGATGATGCTGGACGTGCGGGAGGACAACATCCGCACCAGCTACATCATGCCCGGCTCCGTGGCGACGTACTTCAACGACCACACGCCCAACGAGGCCGACGCCTGGAAGATCCAGCCCGGGGACATCGCGCAGATCGTGATGGACCTGCTGGCCATGAACCCGCGCACCCTTCCCTCCCGCGTGGAGGTTCGCCCGAGCCGCCCGCCCAAGCGCTGAGCGATGGCCGGCGAGGGGAAGGGCGGCACGGCGGCGGCGTCCGCGGCGGGCGAGTCCGGGCGCGGGCCGAAGGTGCGCGCGATGATCTGGGACCTGGACGGCACCCTCTCCGACGACAAGGCGCGCGCCCACTTCGTGGAGGTGGAGCAGGGGCGGGCGCGCGACTGGAAGTCCTACTTCGACGCCATCGACGCCGACCCGCCCATCGCCGCCTCGATGGAGGTGCTGCGGGCGATGCACGCGGCGGGAATCCGCATCATCTTCCTGACCGGCCGGCCCGAGTACACGCGCCCCAAGACGGAGCGCTGGCTGAGGGCCAACGGGCTGACCGACTACGACGCGCTGGTGATGCGCCCCGGGGGCGACTTCCGGCCGGCGGGCTACTTCAAGGTCGAGGCGGTGGCGCGGCTGCGGCGGAAGTACGAGCTGGTGTGCGCCTTCGAGGACCGCATCGACGTGGCCGAGGCGCTACGCCAGGCCGGCGTGCCCGTCTTCCTCTACGGCGCCGGTGCCGAAGCCGCGGCCGAGGCCCTGGAAGCTCTCGACGTCGGCCAGGACGACCTCACCTCCGGCGGCGATCCGCGGCGCGGACATGAGAAGCGATACAAACCCCGCCGCGCTGAAGACACTTAGCGACACCGCAAACACCTCTACATCGGTCGCTCGGCCAATCCCTGCCGCATCGTGAAGTGGACAGCAACAAGCGGCCACTCAGATCACGCCACAGGCGAGCATTCAACTGTGATTTCTGGATACGATCACCCAAACGCAGCGCTTGACAACCGGACAGCCGCGCGTTATCCTGACATCGTGGTTTTGAGCCCCAGCAAGGATGGCAACATGAGCGTACGAATGACGCCGCCTCTCTCGCCCGAGGGCATCGAGGAGGTGCTCGCGGAGATGCGCCGCCCCCCGGCCGACACGCCCGAACGGCGCGCCACGTTTCGGCGCGCACGCTCGACGAGGTTCCTGCTCGAGCAGGTGATGGCGGCCACACCCGGATTCAGCTACCCGTAGCGCGTGCTGCAGCTGGACAACAGGCGCGGGCGGGGAAAAACCTTCCCCGCCCGCGTTCTGTTGCCCGTATGTCGGATTTGCACACGACCGAGACGGCGTTTCTGGATGATGAGCTTCAGATGCGCCCGCTGCTGGGCGACCCGCCCCTGGGCTTCGACTGCGGCTCGGCCGAGCAGAACGCGTTCCTGTATGAGCGCGCGTGGAACGACGCCCGCTGTGGCATCACGGTGACGCACCTGCTGTACGTCAAAGGCATTCTGGCGGCGTACGTTACCGTGATGGCCGACCGCATTAAGCTGGGCTCGCGTGAGCGGCCCCGGGGCGTTGTCTACGGGTTTGCTCCCGCGGTAAAGATCGCGCAACTCGGCGTCGACCGGCGATTCGCGGGCTGCGGCCTTGGCAAGCTGCTCGTTGCCTACGCGGTACAGATGGCCGTGATGTTTCGCCGCCGGATCGGCTGCCGGTACGTGACCCTGGATGCCCGGACGGAAGAGCTGATCCGGTGGTACGAAGCCCAGGGTTTCGTGCGGAACAAGGAAGAGCAGAAGCTTCGGATCGGGGATGCTGAACGCCGCGGCCGCTTGCCGGACGGGCTTGGGGTGAGCCTGCGGTTCGATCTGCGCGAGAGGGCAGAGTTATGATGACGGACGGGGACGGCGCGTGCCGTCCCCGTTCAGCATTCAGACCCGGCGAGTACCGATCAGCGGTCGCGCTCCAGCATGCTGCCCTCGTGCACGGCGTGCTCGCGGGCGGTTTCCTGGCTGCTCTCGTTGCGCTCGGACTTTTCGTACTCGGCGGTGATGCGCGCCATCATCTCGTCGCGACGGTCGAACAGGCGCTTGGGGGTGCGCGGCGCGTGCTGGTCCAGCGCGTACGCCGCCAGGATGGGCAGCGCCACCGTGGAATCCAGGTAGCACACCACCGCGTCCGGCAGCCGGTCCGGGTCGATCTTGCCCCAGCTGACCGCCTCGGCGGGGGTGGCGCCGGAAAGGCCGCCGGTGTCGGGGCGCGCGTCGGTGATCTGCAGGAAGTAGTCGTGGCCGCGCTCGTCGATGCCCATCACCTCCTGGATCTGCGGCTCCGTCTGCAGCGCGAAGTTCTTGGGCGAGCCGCCCCCCAGGATCCAGATGGCCGACTTGCCGCCGCTGCGCTTCGCATCGAGCACGATCGCCGCCGTCTCATTGACGTCGGCGTTGACGTCGAACATCAGCTTGTTTCCCTGCAGCGCCTTGGCCGCCACGTTCATCCCGATGGACGAGTCGCCCGGCGATGAAGTGTAGATGGGCACCGCGTGCTCGTACGCCGCGGCCAGCAGCGACTTGCGGCCGATGCCCAGCTCCTGCTCGCGCGCCGAGATGTACTTGCCGCACAGGTAGTGGAACTCGGCGCTGGACATGGGACGCTGGAACTCGTCGGCCGTAATGATCTTGCGGAAGAAGGCGTCGGTATCCAGCAGCACGGAGTAATCGAAGAAGATGTCGTAGATGCGAACGACTTCCTCCTCGCGCAGCACGGTGTCACTGATCTGCGGCGAGCCCTGGCGCAGCTCCAGCCCGATGCCGAAGTGCGTGTCGTGGTACAGGTTGGCACCGGTGCTGATGATCCAGTCGATGAACCCGGCCTCGATCAGCGGGATCACCGCACTCATCCCCAGGCCGGCCGGGGTGAGCGCGCCCGTCATCGTTACGCCGACGGTGACGTCGTCCTCCAGCATCTTCTTCGTGAGAAGATGGCACCCTTCGCGGAGCCGGGCCGCGTTGTACGCCTGGAACGTCCCGTCCACCAGGTCGGTGACCGAGAGCCCGGGAACGATCTTGGTGGGCTCGATCCGCCGGCCCGAGAGGAACTTCGATCGTGACATCGTCTGGTACGTAGAGAGAGATACGAGAATACGGCTACCGAGCCGCCGGCCCCGAGGCACGGGCGACTGAAGTCGCTGCAACAAACACACGAAGTCCGCCTTCGCGGACTACCTGCTCCGGTGCTCCACCACCGATGTGGCGCGCCCGGACCCCGCTGTTCCCCCTCTCCCCTGCGAAGCGGGGGAGAGGGCCGGGGAGAGGGGGCTCCCGAGGCATGCACGGCACCCCATCGAACCCCGATCGAAGTTCCCCCTCTCCGGCGCAGTTTGCGGGGGAGGGGCCGGGGGAGGGGCCCCCTACTGCGCGTCGGCCTTCTCCGGCGAAGCTGGTGTTCCCTCAACAGTGCCCGCCGTACCGAGTCGCGATGCCTTGCTCCGCCGGGGCGGCCTGCCGCTCGTCGCCGAAATCTCGTCGTAGCAGCGCACGATGGTCTGCACCGCCTCTTCCAGCGAGTCCGTCACCACCAGCATGTCCACGTCCTCCGGCGAGATCTTGCCCTCCGCCAGCAGGGTGCCACGAACCCAGTCGATCAGGCCTCGCCAGTACGCGGTGCCTACCAGGACGACGGGGACGTCTCGCACCTTGCCCGTCTGGATCAGCGTCAGCGCCTCGAACAGCTCGTCCATCGTCCCGAAACCGCCAGGGAAGATGATGAACGCCTCCGCGTACTTCACGAACATCGTCTTGCGGACGAAGAAGTACCGGAAGTTGATGGCGACGTCCACGTACGGGTTGATCCCCTGCTCGAACGGAAGCTCGATGTTGCAGCCGATGGACTGCACCCCCGCGTCGCGCGCGCCGCGGTTGGCGGCCTCCATCACCCCCGGCCCGCCGCCGGTGATGATGCCGAACCCCGCCTCACCCAGCAGCCGCGCCGTTTCGCGCGCGGCCGCGTACTCGGGATGGTCCGCCGGGGTGCGCGCCGAGCCGAAGATGGTCACCGCCGGCCCGATGCGCGCCAGGGTATCGAACCCCTCCACGAACTCGCCCATGATGCGCAGCACCCGCCACGGATCGGACCTCGTAAAGTCGAGCGACTCGGGCTGTTCCGCCGGCGACTGCAGCAGCCGCTCGTCTTCGGTGGACGTGCGCGTGCGCTGCGCGACGTTCAGCGTGGGGTTGTCCTGTTCGGCCATCAGTGGTGTACGCACGGGTGTGTCGGCGGCCGGACCGGCTCCGGCCAAGGGGCACAAGATAAGCGCCTGCGCGGTCCACGCAAAAAGCGGGGCTCGCGCGGCGGCGCGCGGCGCACCATTGTTCCGCCCGGCGAGTGTACCGGGCGACACACCTGACGGATGGGGCGGATGAGGATCTTCATGAGGCGCGGCACGGCGGCGCGCGCCGTTGCGATAGGAGCATGGCTGGCGCTGGCCGCGGGATGCCGCGACCGGGGCGAGCAGCCGAAGGGCGACGAGCAGATCGACGTCGGCACCATCGCCCGAAACGTGGAGCTGCGGCTGTACGTGGCCACCGACTGGGCGTGGAACGAGGAGGATACCCTTCGCGTCACCGTCGTCAACGGCACCGACCAGCCGCTGGCGGGCGCGAAGCTGAACCTGTTCGTCGGTTCTCCCGTGGACGTCCGCGTCGACTCGGCGGCCGCGAACGCCAACAGCGCACCCAGGCCGGAGATGATGTCGTCCGGCGAGGGGACGCGGGTGATCTTTTCCATCGGCACGCTGGCGCCGGGGCAGAGCGGCGAGTTCGCGCAGGCCATCCGCACGCCGCCGGCGCCCCGTCCGCCACTTTCGGAGGAGCGCGACACCTCGACGTCGTTCCCCGTGCGCGCGTGGGTGACCGCCGCGGACCAGCGCGAGTTGGCCGCCGCGCAGGACACCATCCGCATCCGCCCAGGCTCGGACGTAGTCGTCGGGGGATGCGGGGGGATCAAGGACGTGTCCGTGACCCGCTACGGCATCGGCCCCGTGCGGCTGGACATGAAGGCCTCGGACGTGCGGACGCTGTGCCCCGAAGCGCGTGACACGACATGGCGCGGACAGGAGGGGATGCCGGAGAAGGGGCTGGCGGTGGCGCTGGCTAAGCATCCCGTGCTCCTGGTGCTTTCGAACGACCGGATCTCGCGGATCGTGGTCGACACCGCCGGGCTGCGCACGGGCGCGGGCGTGGGCGTCGGCGCCACCCTGGCCGACCTGCGCGCCCGCTACGCCGTGCTGTGCACCGGCCAGGGCGACGGCGGCGTGGCGTTGTGGTCGCCGGTGGCGCCCGGCATCAGCTTTGGGCTGGACACGGCCGCCACGGCCGAGTGGAGCACGCGGCGCCTGCCTCCCGACTCGCTGCCCGAGCAGGCGAAGGTCACGTCGATGTGGGTGCGCAAGGGCGACGACACCTGCCCGCCTGCGCAGCAGGCCCGATGAAACGAACGAATCCCGAGAACCGAAAGAGGGCGAAGTGAGGATACCGATGGCGATCCTGGCGGACGAGGCCAACGTTTCCCAGGAAGGCAAGCTGAACGTGATGGGGATCTTCGACCGCATTGCCGCGGCCGATTTTCCCGTGATGCACCCGAAGATGGTGTTCGCGTTTCGCGTGGAGGCCGCGCACGGCGACGGCGGGCGGGGCTTTCCCGTGAACGTGGAGCTGCTGGATCCCGAGGGGGCGGTGCTGTTCGAGGCCGGGGGCGAGATGATGGCGCCGCGCGTGCCCGCGGGCGAGTTCACCACCAGCAACCAGGTGTTCACGCTGGTGGGGCTTCAGTTTCCCAAGGCGGGCCTGTACCGCTTCGTGGTGACGGTGGGCGATGCGGAACCCCACGAGACGCCGTTCCTGGTGCAGTCCACCGCGAACGACCCGATGATGAAC
>NZ_DATBNB010000361.1 GCF_036554565.1 Longimicrobium sp.
GCGTCGCCCGGCCCGGCGGCGGCGCCCTCCCCGGCGGCTGCGCACCCGCCCGAGGCGCCTCCCGCTCCGGAATCGGTGGCGGGGGTGGAGATCCGTCCGCACGAGGGCGCCGTGCGCGTGATGCTGGGCCAGGTGGGCCCCGGGCTGCGGGTGCGCGTGCGCTTGGCGGACGCCGAGCACGTGGACGTCCGCGCCACCGGCGCCGCGGCCGACGCGCAGTTCCGCACCGCCCCGGGCAGGGTGTCCATTACCGGGGCAGCGGAAGGCGAAATCGTGATCGCCCTTCCCCGTGCCGTGCGCCGGGCCGCCATCGTGGTGGGCGACCGCACGTACATGACCAAGGACGGTGAGCAGCTCCACGTCCTCGCACCCGCCGCCGACACCGCCGGCGCCGAGATCGTCTTCCCGGTCGCGCCCTGACGGGCACCGACCCGCACTCTTCCTCTCGACCGTACCTCCATGCTGGCCGCAACACTCCTCTGGCTCGCGCTCGCGCCAGACGCCGACATCCAGGGCCGCGTTCGCGCGGCGCCTTCCGGCGACGCCGTGCCCTACGCCACCGTGCGCGTGGCGGAGCTCCGGCGCACCGTGTCTACCGACGCCGAGGGCAACTTCGTCATCCACGGCGTGCCCGACGGGCGCTGGCGCGTGCAGGCGTCCGCCATTGGCTACCACCCCACCGAGGCGGTGGTGCGGGTGGGCGGGGGATCGGTGGTGCGGCTGGACTTTGACCTGGTGGCGGCGCCCGTGGCCCTCACGCCGGTAGAGGTGCACGGCACGCCGCGCGAACGATCCGCCACCCCCGCGCGCGTCAGGGGCGGCCCCCCGCCCGTGCAGATGGGCACCCGCGCCGTGATGGCCGTACCCGCGCTGGTGGAGGCCGACGTGCTGCGCGCGGTGCAGACGCTTCCCTCCGTGGCGGCGGCGTCGGACTTCAGCAGCGCGCTGTACGTGCGCGGCGGCTCGCCAGACCAGGCGCTGGTGATGCTGGACGGCGTGCCCCTGTTCAACCCGTACCACGTCGGCGGGCTGTTCGGCGCCATCGACCCCGCCACGGTGGCGTCGGTAGACGTGCTGGCCGGCGCGTTTCCCGCGCGCACGGGCGACCGGCTTTCGGGCGTGGTGGACATCCGCACCCGCGAGGGGGGACGCGACGCGGTGCGCGGCAGCGGCGCGGTGAGCCTGATCTCGTCGCGCGCCAGCCTGGACGGGCCGCTCCCCTCCGGGCGGGGAAGCTACCTGGCCTCCATTCGCCGCACCTATCTGGACGCCTTCACCGACGCCGCCTACGCGGTGAACCTGATCCCGGGCACGGTTCCCTACGCATTCACGGACGGGCATCTGAAGATCACCCACGACGTGGGGACCGCCGGTGTGGCGACGGCCTCGGTGTACGTGGACGCCGAGGGGATCGACATCCCCGAGCGGCTGCGCAGGATGTTCAACACCGAGATGAGCTTCCGCTGGGGGTCGCGCCTGGCCACGGCGGCGTACCGGCACACCTTCCGCCCCGGGCTGGCGGGCGAGGCCCGCGTGGGAGTCAGCCAGTTCTACGGCCGCTTCGACGCCGCGGACGAGCAGTATTCCGGCTCGCCCGACACCCCGCCCGTGTTTTCGCCCCTGCTGCGGGCCCGCACCGAGACGCGCAACGTGCTCGCCTCGGCCGAGCTGGCGCGGACCAGCGGGGGCAACCAGCTGCGCGCGGGGGTGCAGGCCGACGCCTACCGATTTGCGCACGACGTGCAGGACGTGCGGTCTGACGCCTTCGGCAACTTCGTAGACCCGTTCACCCGCACCGACCAGCCGTTTACCCTGGCTGCCTACCTGGACGACGAGTGGGCGCCCAGCGAGCGGCTGGCCCTGCGGGCCGGGATGCGCGTGCTCTACGCGGGCGAGCTGGGCACGGCGCTGATGCCGCGCGTAGGGGTGCGGTGGTCGGCCGCGCCGGGGCTGGCGCTTTCCGCGGGCGGAGGCCGATACGCGCAGGTGATGCACTCGCTGCGCGACGAGGAATCGCTGGGGTCGGCGTTCCTGGCGTACGATCTTCTGGCCGCGCCCGGCGCCCACGCCGGGCTGATGACGGCCGAAGACGTGACCGTGGGGGCGGAGTGGTCCCGCGGCGCCACCAGCCTGCGGGTGGATGCGTACGCCCGCTGGCTTCACGATCTGCCCCTGCCGCCGGCCGCCGACAACCCGCTGGAGTCGCCCGTGCTCGTGGGCGACGGGTTCCGCACGGGGGAGGGGACGGCGCGTGGCCTGGAGCTGCTGGCCAGCCACGTCCGCGGCCGGTCGCACCTGTCGCTCTCGTACGCGCTGTCGTTCTCCGAGCGGACGGTGGACGGGGAGCGCTTCACGCCGCGGTTCGAGCGCAGGCACACCATCGACGCAACGGCGATCACGCCGCTGGGCCGCAGCGGCGAGTTCAACGCCCGGCTCGCCATCGCGACGGGCCAGCCGTACACCCCGGTGCTGGGCGTGGCCCAGGGCTACCGGTGGGACCCGGCCACGGGGCGCTACGGGGCGGCGGACGCCGATGCCGGCACCATCCTGCTGGGCCGGCACAACGCGGCGCGCCTCCCGGGCTACCTGCGGCTGGACGTGAGCGCCCGCCGCGAGTACCGGCGCCGCTGGTTCGGCCAGCGGATGACGCTTACGCCGTACCTGCAGGTGGTGAACGTGCTGAACACGCGCAACGTGCTGTCCGCCGAGCCGCAGCTGGGCGGCGGCGCGCCGACGGTGCTCAACTACCTTCCCCAGATTCCCGTCTTTCCCACCTTCGGTGTCGAATGGAAGTTCTGAAGCGTATTCTGCCGCTGGCCGCGCTGGTGCTGGGCGGCTGCGAGTTCACCCGCGACCCGCTGGCGCTGGACATCCGGCGCGACGAGGTGATGGTGCACGGCGTGCTCGCGGCCGGCCAGGACACCGTGGCCGTGCTGCTCACCCGCGCGCGGCCGGGGAACGGCGACAACCCAATCGCCACTTTTCCCGTTTCCGGCGCCACGGTCCGCATCTCCACCGGCGCCACGTCGGTGCAATTGGTGGAAGCCCCAACTGGGTTTCCGGGGTGCGTGTCGACCCACGTTTCCAATCACCCCCCCATCACCCCGGGCTGCTACGCCGCCGTCTTTCCCGGCGGCATCCGCTCGGGGACGACGTACGCGCTGTCGGTGGATCTCGCCGGTCGCGAGACCATCCGCGGCTCGGCGACGGTGCCGCACGCGCCGGTCATCGACCCGGGTACCGGCTCGCGGTTCCTGGTGAAGCGCAAGCACGACGGCGGCGTGCCAGGCCTGATCGCGGCCCGGTGGAGCGTGGGCGCGGGCACGGCGGGCGTGGGGCTGGGCGTCCGCGAAACCGCCTTCTACCGGGGTGGGCAGCGGGTGCCCGACCAGAGCTGCCGGTTCGAGTACGGACGCGCGATCATTTATTCCCCCGGCGCGGACAGCGCGGCGATCCTCTTCCACAATCCCATCCACTGCGACAGCGCACATGGGCCGGGGCAGCAGTACGATTCGCTGGACGTGCGCCTGCAGGTGACGGCGTACGACACCGCGTTCACCCGCTACGCCGGCCTGGTGCACGAGCACGTGAGCCCGCCGGTGCACCGAGAGCGCTTCGCCGCCGGCGTGCAAGGCGCGCTTGGGCTGTTCGCCGGCGTCGCCGTCTCGGAACGGCCCGCCATCCTCGTCGCGGTGGATTGAGGCGCACGCGATTCGCCGATCAGAGGCCCCGCGCGAGCGGGGCCTCTTTCGTTTCCGCCGCACCCGTCCGAACCGGGCGGGCTCGTGCGTTCTCCCGCGAACCTGTCCGCGACCTGTTCATCCAGGAGAATCCCCATGCGCTGGTCGAAGCCGCTATCCGCACTCGCCCTCGCGACGATGCTGGCCGGATGCGAATCCATCTTCGGAAGCGGAGACGAGGAGCCCATCACCCGCCTGCCGCGCGCCCTCACCCAGTCGGAGCAGGAGCTGATCGTCGCCAGCAACCGCTTCGGGTTCAACCTGCTCCGCGAGGTGAGCGCGCGCGACACGTCGTCCAACATCTTCCTCTCGCCGCTGAGCGCGTCGATGGCGCTGGGGATGACGATGAACGGCGCGAGCGGCGAAACATTCTCGGCCATGCGCTCCACGCTGGGCTTCGGCACCATGGAGCCGGCGGCGATCAACGCCGCCTACCGCAGCCTCATCGACCTGCTGCTGGGGCTGGACCGCAACGTCGACATGCGCCTGGCCAACAGCATCTGGGTAGACCAGCAGTTTCCGCTGCACCCCGCGTTCGTGGAATCCAGCCTGCAGCACTTCGACGCGCGGGTCACGGCACTCGACTTCGGCAACCCCGCCTCCGTGAAGACCATCAACGCGTGGGTGGACCAGGGCACCAACGGCAAGATCAAGACGATCCTGGAGCAGATCGACCCAGAGATCGTGATGTACCTGATCAACGCCGTGTACTTCAAGGGGAGCTGGACGCAGGAGTTCGATCCCGCGCGCACCAGCCCGGCCCCGTTCCACCGCGCGGACGGCAGCCAGCACCCGGTGCAGATGATGTTCATGCGCGACGCCGAGGTGCGCAGCGTGATGAACGACCAGGTGCAGATGGTGGACCTGGCCTACGGACGCGGCGCCTTCTCCATGACGCTGGTGCTGCCCCCGAACGCGCAGCCCCTGCGGCAGTGGGCGGCGGGGGTGACGGACGAGAAGTGGCAGGGGTGGATCGCCCAGCTGCACGATGGCAAGCTGGACGTATCGCTGCCGCGCTTTCGCCTGGAGTACGACGAGGTGCTGAACAACACCCTCAAGGCGATGGGGATGGCCACGGCGTTCGACGACGTCGCGGCGGACTTCAGCGGGATGTCGCCGCGAGGTGCGGACCTGTTCATTGCCGAGGTCAAGCAGAAGACGTTCATCGAGGTGAACGAGAAGGGCACCGAGGCCGCGGCCGCCACCTCGGTGGGCACCGGCGTCACGAGCGCGCCGCCCACCTTCCGCGCCGACCGGCCCTTCCTGGCGGCCATCCGCGAGCGCCACAGCGGCACCATCCTGTTCGTGGGCCTGATCGGCGATCCGCGCAGCCCGTAACGCGGACGTGAGGTCCGCCGCAGCAGAAAGGCCCCGCCGCGCGCGGGGCCTTTTGCGTGCCCGGTGGTCACGGGCGGCCAGGCGGGATAGGTTAGCGGCCCGCGGCGGCACGAGTTCCGCAACGGCGGGGCGCCTCACGCGCATGAACCACGGCAGACGGAAGCGGCGATCGGGATGACGGACGAGCAGACGGCGGCGGCGGAGCACGCACCGGACCAGGCGGCACCGGAGCGGGGCGACTGGAAGGACTACTTCACCGACGACGGCCAGCAGCACACGGCCGTGGGCACCATCAAGGTGCTGCACGGCCTGCACAGCCCGCAGCTGGGCAATGCGCGCGACATCCTGGTGTACCTGCCGCCCCGGTACCACGAGTCCACCCGGCGCTACCCCGTCATCTACATGCACGACGGGCAGAACCTGTTCGACCGCGCCACCAGCTTCGGTGACGAGTGGGAGGTAGACCAGACGCTGGAGCAGGCGGCCGACGAGGGGCTGGAAGCCATCGTGGTGGGCATCCCCAACATCGGCCCCGAGCGGCTGAACGAGTACGGCCCCTGGCACGAGCACAAGCACAAGGCGGGGGGCAAGGGCGACTCATACCTGCGCTTCGTCATCGACACCATCAAGCCCATCATCGACCGCGACTTCCGCACGCGCCCCGGGCGCGAGTCCACGGGCATCGCGGGCTCGTCGATGGGGGGATTGATCAGCCTGTACGCGTTCTTCAAGCACGCCGACGTGTTCGGCTTCGCGGGCGTGATGAGCCCGGCGCTGTGGTTCGGCGGGCGGCAGGTGTACGGCTGGATGCAGGACCGGCAGTACGTGCCCGGGCGGCTGTACCTGGACGTGGGCACCGCCGAGGGTGGCGAGGAGATGCACGACGTGCGGCGGATGAAGGACCTGCTCACCCGCAAGGGATACGTGGAGGGCCGCGACCTGATGTTCGTGGTGGAGATGGGGGGCAGGCACAACGAGCGCGCCTGGGCCCGGCGGCTGCGCCGCGAGCTTCACTTCCTCCTC
>NZ_DATBNB010000362.1 GCF_036554565.1 Longimicrobium sp.
CCGGAGAGGGCGATCAGCAGCGACAGTGCGCCCTGCAGCAGCACCGCTACCACCGGCGCCTGCGTGCGGGGCGAAACCCACGCGACGGAGCGGAAGAACAGGCGATCCTCGGCCATGGCGAAGTACACGCGCGGCGCCGTCAGCATCCCCTGGCTGAGGAAGCCGAGCGTGGAAATGGCGATGCCCGCCGCGATGATCGTCGCCCCCGTGGGGCCGAACGCCAGGCGCATGACGCTGGAGGCGGGCGCCGTCGTTTCCGCCAGCCCCGCGGCGCCCAGCGCCTGCACGCACGCCAGCGTGACGCCGACGTACAGGGCGATCACCCCCAGCACGCCGATCAGCAGTCCGCGCGCAAGGTCGCGCCGCGGGTTCCGCATCTCGCCCGCGACGAAGCTGGCCGTCTGCCATCCGCCGTACGAGAACATCACCGGCGTCATCGCCGCGCCGAAGGCCAGCAGCACGCTTCCGCCGCCCACGGCCGGGGCGGCCGCGGGGGCCGCATCCACCGGCCCGGTCACGAAGAACAGCCCGGCCGCGACGAGCGCCAGGATCGCGGCGATCTTCAGCACCATCAGCGTGTTCTGCACGGTTCCGCCGGAGCGCACGCCCATGCAGTTCACCGCGGCCAGCAGCGCGATGCCCAGCCCGGCGATCACCGGCTCGCCCAGCGGCACCTGCGTGACCTCGCGAAAGTAGCGCGCGAACGTCACCGCCACGGCCGCCATCCCGCCCGTCTGGATGACCAGCAGCAGCGCCCAGCCGTAGACGAACGCCACGGCCGGGTGGTAGGCGTCTCGCAGGTATGCGTACTGGCCGCCCACGTGCGGGCGCCGCGCGGCCAACTCCGCGTACACGAACGCGCCGGCCAGCGCGATCACCCCGCCCGCGAGCCACGCGCCCACGATGAGCGCCGGCGTGTGCACGTGGCGCGCGACCACGTACGGCGTGACGAAGATGCCGCTGCCCACGATGCCGCCCATCACGATCATGGTGGCGTCGAACAGCCCCAGCCTGCGGGCGAGCTGCACGTGGCCAGGCTGCGGACCCGGGGGCGGAGGGGCAGAGTGGGAGCGGGTCACGGGTGCGCCGGAGGGTGGGATGGACGGGGGCGGTGGGTGCGGAAAGAATCAGGCGCGACGCCGGCTCGGCGCAAGTGCGGCTCCGCCTGGCGCCGGGTCCTTGGACGTTGCGATCGGTGGACGCCGTCCTGGCCAGGTACAGGCCCCCCGCCCCCGTCGCTCGGGATCTCAGCCTTCCGGACGCTGGGCCGCATGCGCGGCGAGCAGCGCGTCGACCTCGGCATAGCCCGAGGGGAACGGGACGCCGGCCGTGGAGCTACCGGCGGCGAGGAGCGCGCGGACGGAGTCGGGCGAGCGCCGGTCGGTCCAGTACGAGTCCGCCGTGGCGCGCACCGCCAGCATGAGCGGGGTGCGGCCCCTGCCATCCGGCACGTCGACGGGCGCGCCGCGATCGATCAGCAGCTGCACGGTCGCGGGATGCGCGCGCCACGCCGCCACGTGCAGCGCCATGCTGCCCGGTGCGACGTCGAAGTAGCCGTCGCCCTGCGGGAATGCGGCCGACACGGGGACGCCCAGGTCCAGAAGGAGCCGGACGCCCTCCAGGTTCCCGTTGCCGGCGAACTCCGCCAGGAGCTGGCCACCCTCCGCCCGTACCTGGGCGACCGCCTGGGGCTCGCTTTCGGAGATGGAGCGTACGGCCGGCTCGTCGTTGCGGGCGCAGGCGGCGATCAGCCGGTCGGCACCGCGCAGATCCATCGCCACACCGCGCCGCTCCAGCAGCTGCAGCACGTCACCCCGCCCGCGGCGCGCTGCCAGGCTGATCGCGGAGCGGCCGTTTACGACGAGCGCGGCGTCGGCGCCGTGGTCCAGCAGCAGCTCGATCGCCGCCAGTGTGTTGTCGCGCGCCAACGCGTGGTGCAGCGGATTCCACCGCCAGGGTCCATTGAGGTCGATGCCCTGCGCCAGAAGCAGCCGCACGCCCTCGAGGTCGTGCAAATCGTGCTTGCGGACGAGCATGATCGACAGGCTTTCCTGCGTGAGCCTTCCCGTGCCCAGCAGCGCCTCCATGGCAGCGTTGTCGTAGCTTTCGGGCGTGTGGTAGACGACCTCTGCGTCGTTCGGATCGGCCCCGCGGCCCAGCAGCAGCCGTGTCAGCTCCGCGTGGTGGGCAATGCCGGCCGCCCCGTAGAGTACGCTTTCCCGCTCCGGCTGCGGCTGGTGACGCGTTTCGTACCATCCCGTGTTCGCGCTGGCGCCGGCGTCGAGCAGCGCCCGCGCCGACTGCACCAGGCCCTCCGAGCGCGCAGGATCCAGCCGCAGGTAGCGCGAGAAGCACAGGTGCGTGAGCGCGTCCCACCCACGCGGTGCCGCCTTTGCCGTGGCGTTCGCGGGATCGAGCGCCAGGAAGCGGCGGACCACCTCTTCATCGCCCAGAATCGCGGCCGTGTGGATGCTGCGCGCCGCGATGGAAGGATGCGCGGCGAGGATCGCGTTTGCATCATCCAGCGTTCCGGAGACGTGTGCGCGGTCCAGCGGCACGCAGGCGGCCTCGATGAAGGCCTCCACCGGATCCACGGACTTGCTCATGGGCCGCCGCAGGTGGGGGTTCGCGCCGGCACCGAGGCAGGCGAGGGTCGGGGGACAGAATCAGCGGGCGAGCGGGCTGCGCGCAAGGGACGGGGCGGCCCGTGCAGGCGCCGGGAATGATGCCGGGCCCATTCCCCACCCCGATGAAGGGCCGTTCCTTGCATGATGGCAGGCGGAACTTCCACCGGCAGCTTGATGAACGCAGCAGACACGGCGGCCCCGCGGCCGAGTGCACACCTCGTATTTCCCGGCTCCAGCGAAATGGCGCGGCTGTGCCGCGCCACCGACTGGGCATCGACCCCGCTGGGACCCGTCGAGCAGTGGCCGCAGAGCCTGCGGACCGCGGTGGGAATGGTCATCGAGCAGGGGATCGCGCAGAGCCTGTGCTGGGGCCCGGAGCTGGTGCAGATCTACAACGACGAGTACCGCGTGATCATGCGCGACAAGCACCCGTCGGGGCTGGGCCGCTCGGTGCTCCTGAACTGGGCCGAGATCGCCGACTTCATCGGCCCCCTCTTTCAGCGCGTGGTCGCGGGCGAAACCGTGTTCTTCGAGGACCAGCCCCTGCGGGTGGAGCGCGGCGGGGTGATGGAAGACGCGTACTTCACCTTTTCGTACAGCCCCGTGCGGCTGGAGTCGGGCGAGGTGGGCGGCGGGCTGATCAACTGCTTCGAGACCACCCGCCAGGTGCACGCCCGCGCCCTGCAGAAGGAGCGCGACGCCCTGTACGACTCGCTCGTGTTCGAGCGCTCGCGCCTGGAATACGTGTTCCAGCACGCGCCGGCGTTCCTGGCCATCCTCCGCGGCCCCCAGCACGCCTTCGACCTGGTGAACGAGGCGTACTACCAGCTGGTGGGGCACCGCGACATCGTGGGCAAGCCGGTGCTGGAGGCGCTTCCCGAAATCCGCGGGCAGGGGTTCGTGGAGCTGCTGGACGGGGTGCTGGCCACGGGCGAGCCCTTCCTGGGGCGCGAGATTCCCGCGGTCCTGGCCCGTACCCCCGGCGCCCCGCCGGAGGAAAAGTTCGTCGACCTGGCCTACCTGCCCCTGGTGGAGGCCGACGGGACGCGCTCGGGGATCATCGCGCACGGGCACGACGTTACGGCGCAGGTGCACGCGCGGCGCGAGGTGGAGCGGCTGCTCCGCGAAAGCGAGGAGGCTCGCCGCACGCTTCAGGAGGTGAACCACCAGCTGGAGCTTCAGCGGCTGGAGCTGGAAACGGCCAACCACCAGCTGCAGGAAGGCGCCGTAGAGCTGGAGGCCCAGGCCGAGGAGCTGCAAAGCACCGCCAGCGCGCTGGAGGCGCGCACCCGCGAAACGGAAGCCGCGCGCGCCGAGGCAGAGCGGGCCCGCGAGCACCTGGCGCGGGTGATCGACCAGGCGCCGGTGCCCATGTACATCGCCACGGGGCGCGACCACGTGTTCGACATGGTCAACGCCCCGTACGCGGCCATGGTGGGCAGGCGGCGCGACGACATGCTGGGGCGCCCCGGCCGCGAGGTGTTTCCCGAGTTCGTGCCGCAGGGCGTGTTCGCGCTGATCGACGAGGTGTACGACTCCGGCGTGCCGTACCGCGCCACGGCCATTCCCGCCACCTTCGACGCCGACCGCGACGGGGTGCCCGAGACGCACTACTTCAACCTGGTGTACCAGCCGCTGCTGGATGCCGGGGGCGCGGTGTACGCCGTGGCCCTGGTCGCCACGGAGGTGACCGAGCTGGTGCAGGCCCGCGAGGCGGCCGAGGCGGCGCAGCGCGACGCGGAACTGGCCAACCGGGCGAAGGCCGACTTCCTGGCCAGCATGAGCCACGAGCTGCGCACCCCGCTGAACGCCATCGGCGGGTACGTTGACCTGATCGACATGGGCATCCAGGGACCGGTAACCCCGGAGCAGCAGGCGGCCCTGGCCCGGGTGAAGGCCAGCCAGCAGCACCTGCTGGTGCTCATCAACGACGTGCTGTCATTCGCCAAGGTAGAGGCGGGCACCATCGAGCTGGACCTTCGTCCCCTGGGCGCGCGGGAGCTGGTGGCCGGCGTGGAGCCGCTGGTGGCGCCGCAGGCCCAGGCCAAGGGGATCGCGCTCTCCGTGGACGGCAGCGGCCCCGAGCGCCGGCTGCTGGGCGACGAGGAGCGCGTGCGGCAGATCCTGCTGAACCTGGTGGGCAACGCCATCAAGTTCACCCCCGCGGGCGGGTCGGTGCAGCTCTCCATCGGAGGCGACGCGCGGTGGGTGCGCATCTCCGTCCGCGACAATGGGCCGGGGATCGCCGCCGAGAAGCAGCAGGCCATCTTCGACCCGTTCGTGCAGGTGGAGCGGCGCTTCAGCAATCCCCGCGAGGGCGTGGGGCTGGGGCTCGCCATCAGCCGCGACCTGGCCCGCGCCATGGGCGGCGACCTGGGCGTCGTCAGCACTCCCGGCGAGGGCAGCACCTTCACCGTTCAGCTTCCCGCGGCGGCTTGATGGATGCGTCCCTGCCTTCCGCCCCCGCGTACCCGACGAGCCCCATGAGCGCATCCGATTCGTTCGCACACTCCCTCCGCGGGATCATCGCCGAGCTCGACGGCGCCGAGCCGTCGCACACGCACCTGAACCGCGCCGCCATCGACGTCGACCGGCTGGGCCGCCACCTGGGCGGGCTGGGGCTGGCGAACGACCGCGAGATCGGCCGGGCCTTCACCGGCGCCATCGCCGCCTTGGCCTCCGCTCATCCCGTGGCGCAGGACAAGCGCGCCGACGCGGTGAGCCGGGCGCTGGCGGATCTGCGGACCGCCCTGGCGCACGCGGAGAACGGCGCGCCGCACCCACCGTCCGGGGAGGCCGATGCAGAGCGCCCCTGAACGGCGGACCGTCCTCATCGCCGAGCGCGACCCCAGCGTCCGCGAGCTGCAGGAGCACTTCCTGGGCAGGGCGGGCTTCGCCGTGGAGTTCGCCGGCGATGGGCTCGACGCGCTGGAGCGTGCCCGGCTGCTGCGCCCGGCCGTCGTCATCACCGAGATCCTGATCCCCAAGCTGGACGGCCTTGCTTTGTGCCGGCGGCTGGGGGAAGACCCCGACACGCGCCACATCCCCGTCCTGGTCTTCAGCATCCTGGCGGCCGCGCCGCGGGCGGCGGAGGCCGGGGCGAAGGCGTACCTGCGCAAGCCCCTCGTCGAATCGCTTTTCGTGGCCACGGTCCAGCAGCTGATCGAGCCGCCCATCGATATCCTGGAGACGCAATGAGCCTCGAACCGATGGTGGACCGCCGGGCGGTCTCCAGGGACGACGTGCCGGACGACACCGAACGGATGAGCGCGGGAAATCCCGAGGCCGACCACATCCTGGGAGGCGGGTTCCCGGCCAACTCCATCAACATCATCATGGGCCACCCCGGCTCGGGAAAGACGATCTTCGCCGAGCAGCTGATCTTTCACAACGCGGGGGACGACCGGCCCATCCTGTACTTCACCACCCTGTCGGAGCCGCTCGCCAAGGTCGTGCGCTATCTGCAGGGGTTCCGCTTCTTCGACGAGAACAAGCTGGGAACGCAGGTGATCTACGAGGACGTGGGCCCGCAGCTGGCCAAGGAGGGGGCGCCCGCCCTGATCCCGCTGCTGCGCGAGGCCATCATGACGCTGTCGCCCAAGGTGATCGTCATCGACTCGTTCAAGGCCGTGCACGACCTGGCGCCTTCCATGGCCGACCGGCGGCGGATGGTGTACGAGATGACGGCGCTGCTCACCGCGTACGGCACCACGGCGTTCCTGCTGGGCGAGTACACCGAGGACGACATCCTGCTGTATCCCGAGTTCGCCGTGGCCGACGCCATCGTCGAGCTTTCGCGCCGCCGGCTGGGCAACCGCGACGAGCGCTACTTTCGCGTCTACAAGCTGCGCGGCAGCCGCTACCTGGAGGGCGCGCACGCCTTCCGCATCACCAACTCGGGGCTCGACGTGTATCCGCGGCTGGTCAGCCCGCGCATGCCCGAAGGGTACGAACCCGCCTCCGAGCGCATCTCCACCGGCGTGTCGGGGCTCGACGAGATGATCGGCGGCGGGCTGTGGCGCGGGACCACCACGCTGCTGGCGGGGCCGTCCGGCGCGGGAAAGACGACGATCGGGCTGCAGTTTGCGCTGGAGGGCGCGCGCCGCGGCGAGCCCACGCTGTACATGAACTTCCAGGAGAACCCCACCCAGCTCGTGCGCACCATCCGCGGGCTGGGGGTAGACCTGGAAGAGGCGCAGCGGCAGGGGCTGGACCTGGTGTACGCGTCGCCGGTGGAGTTGCAGATCGACAGCATCATCGTCGACATGTTCCGCCGCATCCAGCAGCGCGGCGTGCGCCGGCTGGTGATCGACGCGCTGGGAGACCTGGCCAGCGCCGCCACCGATCCACAGCGCCTTCACGACTACCTGTACGCGCTGGTGCAGCACTTCGCGGTGAGCACCATCACCAGCGTGCTGAACTTCGAGACGATGGGCAACACCATCTCGGGGAACGGGATGCAGAACGCCATGAGCTACCTGTCCGACAACGTGCTGCTGCTGACGGTGGATGGCGACGAGCGCACCCGCCGCCGCCTGCGCGTGCTCAAGACACGCGGCAGCGCCCACGACACGCGGGTGCGCGAGGTCAGCATCACCGACGCCGGGCTGAGCATCCTGGAATGACCGTTCCGTCCTCGGGCGACCCGCACCTGGCCCAGCTCCGCAAGCTGACGGAGGTCAGCCGTGCGCTCACCTATACCACCTCCCTCCAGCAGGTGACCCGCCTGACGGTGGAGCGCGGCGCCGACCTGATCGACGCCGCCTGCGCCGTGCTGATGCTTCCGGACGCGGACGGCGTGCTGCAGGTGCGCTCGTCCTGCGGCTTGGCCGACGAAGACGCGGCGCGCCTGCACGCGCCGCTGACGGACGACGGGGTCGGGCGGCTGCAGGAGCTGCTGGGCGTGCCGGACGACCGCTTCGTGGCCGTGCCGCTGGTGGTGGGCGGGGCGGTGACGGGGCTGCTGGCGGCCGCCACGCGGCAGGCGTCTACTTCCACCGACGAGACGCTGCTCTCCGCGCTGGCCGACCAGGCGGCCCTCGCGCTGGAGAACGCGCGTCTCGGCGGCGAGGTGCGCGAGGAGATGGAGGACCGCCTGCGCGCCAGCGAGGGCGCCACGGACGCCCAGGAGCGCGCGCTCTCGACGCTGGCGCACGACATCCGCACGCCGCTGGGGGCCATCGACGGGTACTGCGAGAACCTGGAGATCGGCGTCTATGGCCCCGTCACCGACCGGCAGCGCGAGGCCCTGGGCCGGGTTCGCATGAGCGGACGGCACCTGCTGTCGCTGCTGGACAACGTGATGGAGATGGCCCGCCTGAACGCGGGGGTGCTGCGCGTGGGCGCCGAGCCGGTGGAGCTGGCCGACGTGGGGCGCGAGGCGGTGCACATGCTGCTCCCCGCCGCGCAGGCCAAGCTGGTGGCGCTGGAGGCGGGCGCGATGGAGGAGGTCACGGTGACGGCGGACCACGCGCGGGTGCGGCAGGTGCTGGTGAACCTGGTGGGCAACGCCGTGAAGTTCACGCCCACGGACGGCTCGGTGACGGTGAGCACGTCCGTCGTCTCGCGCGAAGGAAGCGCGTGGGGGGAGATCCGCGTCACCGACACGGGCCCGGGGATCGCCCCCGCGGAGCAGGCGGCGATCTTCGAGCCGTACTACCGCAGCGAGGATACGGCGCAGCTGCCCGGCGTGGGGCTGGGGCTGGCGATCTCGCAGGCGCTGGTGCGGCAGATGGAGGGCGAGCTGGCGCTGGAAAGTGAGCCGGGCGTGGGGTCCACGTTCATCGTCCGCTTTCCGGCGCTTCCCCTTCCCTGACGGGGGGCACGCGGCCCACCAGCAGCGTGTGCTTGCCGCCGGAGGTGGCGTGCGCCCTGGCCTTTACGATGTGCACCGTCATCCCCGCCTCCCACAGGAGGGCGGCAAAGTGGGGATCGTCGTCCGCCGACCAGTAGGCCACGCGCCCGCCGGGGCGCAGCGCCGCGATGGCCTGGCGGATGCCCTTCATCCGGTACAAATCCGCGTTGCCCCCCGTCGTCAGCGCGTGCGCGCCGTTGTCCACGTCCAGCATGATGCCGTCGAACGCCCCCGGGCTCTCGCGCAGCACGCGTGCGACGTCGTCGTGCCGCACCTGCACGCGCGGGTCGGCCAGGGCCTCGGCGGCCAGCGGGTACTCGGGGTTGCGGTTCCACTCGATGATCTCGCCCACCAGTTCCGCCACCACCACGTGTGCATCCGCCGGCAGCGAGCGGAGCGCAGCCTTGAGCGTAAAGCCCATCCCCAGCCCGCCGATCAGCACGCTCGGCGCCTCGGCACCCCGCAGCGGCTTGCAGACGAGCTCCGCCAGCTGCTCCTCGGAGTGATAGCGGCGGGTGGACATCAGGTCCGTGCCCTCCACCCGGATGGTGTAGTCGCCGTCGTGGCGGTACAGCGTCAGCCTGGTTCCGTCCGGCGTGACGGCCTCCCCCAATCGTTCGGTTCGCTTCACAGTTCTCTGCGCCGTCATGGGTCGGTGTGGATCGAGCGAAGCTATCCGCCCGCCGAGCGCGGCCATTAGCACGGGACGTTCCACACGAAATCGCCCCGCTGGGAACCCGGCGGGGCGGTTTTCGTGACGACGGTTCGGTAGCATCCAACCTGCGAAAGCACGCCACGTTTCTGCGTAAGCTCTTTAGAACGCCGTCTGTTGCCTGAATAGCTCAGCCATCCAAGGGTCTAAATCCGATGTTTCG
>NZ_DATBNB010000363.1 GCF_036554565.1 Longimicrobium sp.
GGCTGAGCGAATGTCAATCTCTGTCGCGTGTCGCAGGCCAGCCGTGTGCTGGCGGGCGAGGGCCATCTCCATCATTCCTTCCGAATGCGGGGCTTCCACCCGAACCGGCGCAGGTCGATGCGGCCCCGAGCGTCGAACTCCACTCCTTCCTGCTCCAGCCGCATCCGCTGCAGCAGGCTTCCGCCCGGCTCATCCGCCCGCGCGCTGATGCACCCTTGGGCGTTGACCACGCGGTGCCACGGCACGCGGCCGTCGGTGAGCGCGTGGAGCGCGTATCCCACCTGCCGTGCGTGGCCGGGCAGCCCGGCCAGCGTGGCGATTTGCCCGTACGTCGCCACCCGCCCGCGCGGGATCTTCCGGACGGCGGCGTAGATGCGGGCGTACGCGTCCGAACTCACCCGAGACGCACCCTCACACCAGCACCTGGAGGCGTCCGGGATGAATCTCGATGCTAACCTCGCGAGCGTCTTCGGCGATGATCTCGCCGTCCGCATGCACCGGGAGCGGGTCCGGGCTGGTGACGCGGACATGATGGGCCTGGCGCATCCGCACGCACGTGGCGCCGGTGTGCGTGCCGCGCAGCACCTGCGGAAGAAAGCGGAGGATACCCAGCGTCCCCAGTCCGTCGCACATGCAGACGTCCAGCACGCCATCGTCGATGCGCGCATCGGGGCAGATCCAGAACCCGCCCCCGTGGCGGCCGCCGTTCCCGATGGTGACCAGCGTCATGGGCCCGTCCCCCGCCTCCTGCCTGTCGATCTCCACCCGCATCCGCGGCGGCTCGTAGACGCGAAGCACCTTCGAAAGCGCGTGAAGGTACATCGCCAAGCCACGAAAGCGCCGGCGGCGGTCCACCTCGATGGCCACGCGCGCATCAAGCCCGATCCCGACGCCGTTGCTGAACCAGCGCCCGTTCACGCTGCCGACGTCCACCTGCCGCCAGGCACCCGCGACGATGCGCCGCAGCGCCTGCACCGGGTCCGTCGGCACACCCGCCAACCGGGCGAAATCATTGCCGCTGCCGACGGGCAGAATCCCCAGGGCCGCAGGAGGCCCGTCGCCCGCGGCCAGCATCAGCCCGTTGACCACCTCGTGCACCGTGCCGTCCCCGCCCACCGCCACCACGGCGGGCCAGCCGCCGCGCGCCGCCGCCTCCGCCACCTCCGCCGCTTCACCGCGTGCGGACGTTTCCGCCACCACGTGCTCCACGCCGGCCAGCTCGCGCGCCAGCAATGCGCGCATACGGGCTGCGGCGCCGCGCCCGGCGGTGGGGTTCAGGACGACGTAGAACCGGTCGATGGGCATGGATTGGACGAAGCCGGAAGGAGGCAGAGCGGGCGCGGCACGATGGCCCGCGCGGGGCCGGCCGCGCAAGGGCGTGAGGTGCGGCGGGCGCGGCGCCTGCGTACCTTCCCGCGCATGACGCAGGGACGAAACCGGCTGATCGGAACGCTGTTCGTGGCCATCGCCGCCACGCTGTGGGGGCTGATGGGCCCCGTAACGCGCACCGCCCTGGCTGCGGGGCTGCACCCACTGGAGGTGGCGCTGTGGCGCGCCCTGATCGGCGCCGCGCTCTTCGCCATGCACGCCGCCGTCACTCGCAAGGTGCACATCGACCGCGGCGACCGGCTGATGGTGGCCGCATTCGGCGTCGTGGGCGTAGCGGGGCTGCTGGCGTCGTACTCGCAGGCGGTGGACGCGGGCGGGGCCGCGCTCGCGGCGATCCTGCTGTACACGGCGCCGGTGTGGGTGGCGCTGCTCTCCGCCGCATTGCTGGGCGAGCGGATCACCCGCCGCGTGGTGCTCGCGCTGGCCCTGGCGACCGCCGGCGTGGCGGGGATCGCCCTCTCCGGCGGCGGCGGAATCCGGATCACCCCCGCGGCGCTGGGGTGGGGGCTGCTTTCGAGCGTCGCCTATGCCATGTACTACCTGTTCGGCAAGCGCTACTTCGAACGCTACACCACGGCCACACTCTTCATCTACGCGCTTCCCATCGGCGCGCTCACCTTTCTGCCCTTCGTAGACTTCCGCCCGAAGTCCGGCACCGCCTGGGCCGCGCTCGTGTTCCTGGGCGTGGTGCCCACCTACCTCTCGTACGTGTTCTACAGCGCCGGCCTCAAGCGCATCGAGGCCACGCGCGCCGCCACCGTGGCCACCGTCGAGCCGGTCGTGGCGGCCATCGGAGCGTACTTCCTATGGAACGAGCGGCTGAGCCCCGTGGGCTACGCCTGCGCCGCCGTCGTCCTCCTCGGCGTGCTGCTGATGGTGGCCGGGCCCTCACGCACCACGCAGGACGAGCCGCCTCACCCCTGAGCGGCGCCACGCTGGGCCCGCCCCCGCGGAGACACCCGGGCCCGCACGGGCCGGGGCGCGGCGGGCGCCGGAGCATCGGCCGCCAGCACGGCCCCCAGCTCCCGCGGCGTGGTCCCCATCGCCAGCAGCGCGCGGATCAGCAGGTCCAGCGACACCGAGGGATCGGCCGCCTCCATCTTGGCCACGCGCGACTGGCTGGACTCCAGCAGCTCGGCCAGGCGCTGCTGGGTAAGGCCCATCGCCAGTCGGCGGGCGCGCACAGCGTTGGAGAGTGCGATCATGAGCTCCACGTACGCCGCCTCGGCGTCGGTGAGCCCGAACAGCTCCTGGACGTCGGTCTCCACCCAGCCCTGTTCCTCCAGCTGCTTCTGCTTGCGATCGTTCATCAGTCCTCCTCCTGGCTTGCGTCGTACCGTCTGAGCCGCTTGCGGCACACTTCCAGCACCAGCACCGGCGTTTGCTGCGTGGCCTTCTGAAAGATGTCGACGACCACCACGGCGTCGGGATCGACTCGATAGACGATCCGCCAGCTCTTGTCTTCGTCGACGATGCGCAGCTCGTGGCACCGCGCCCCGATGCCGGGCATGGGCCTGGACCGCGGCATGCTGAGCATGCGCCCCTCCTGCAGGGCCCGGATCAGGGTACCGGCCTCTCGCCGTGCGCTGGCCGAGAACGGCGGCGTCATGATCCGGCCCGACAGCACCACCAGGCGCTTCCCCGCCGCCCCCGACCTCTCCATCATATGTCATATCCGACATTTGCGCAAGGGCCTTCTTCGCCGCGACGGCCCACCCGCGCGTTCCGTAAATCCACCTGCGGCGCGGGAGAACGCTATGCAAGTGCACGG
>NZ_DATBNB010000364.1 GCF_036554565.1 Longimicrobium sp.
GCATCTCCGCCACCGTTTTCGCCAGTGCCGCCACCGTGCGTTGCTCGAAGATCGCCCGCAGCGGCAGCTCCACGGCGAGCACCTCGCGGACCCGCGACACCACCCGGGTGGCGAGCAGCGAGTGCCCGCCCAGGTCGAAGAAGCTGTCCTCCACGCCTACGCGCTCCAGGCGCAGCATCTCTGCCCAGATCCCCGCCAGCACCTCTTCAGTGGGCGTTCGCGGCGCGACGTAGCGGTCCTCCGCCGACGCGAGCTCCGGCGCCGGCAGTGCCTTGCGGTCCACCTTGCCGTTCGGCGTCAGCGGCAGCGCGTCCAGGTACACGAACGCGGCGGGCACCATGTACTCCGGCAGGGTGCGCCGCAGGTGCTCGCGCAACGCCTCGGCCTGCACCTCTCCCACCACGTACGCCACCAGCCGGAGCTCTCCCGGCACGTCCTCGCGCACCACCACCCGCGCTTCGCACACCGCCGCGTGGGCGGACAGCGCACTTTCCACCTCGCCCGGCTCGATCCGGAAGCCACGGATCTTCACCTGCTCGTCCAGGCGCCCCACGAACTCCAGCTTCCGCTCCCCGCGCCACCGCATCCGGTCGCCGGTGCGGTACATCCGCGCACCCGGCTCGGTGGAGAACGGGTCGGGAACGAAGCGCTCCGCCGTCAGCCCGGGGCGGTCCAGGTAGCCGCGCGCCACGCCGCCGCCGCCCACGTACGCCTCGCCGGGCACGCCGCGCGGAACCGGGTTCAGGGCACCATCCAGCAGGTAGATCCGCTGGTTCCCGATCGCATGTCCCAGCGGAACCGTCCGCGCGTTCTCCGCGACCTGCTCCACCTCTTCGTACAGGCAGAACGTGGTCGTTTCCGTGGGCCCGTACATGTGCAGCAGCCGCTGCGGCCTGCCGCCCTTGAGCAGCCGCCGCACGCTGTCGGCGTCCACGGCCTGGCCCCCGAAGAGCACCTCGCGCACGGGCGCGAAGATGTCGGGCTCTTCGTGCGCAAGCTGGTTCACCAGCGCGGTGGTCAGGAAGATCGTGGTGATGCGCTCCTCGCGGAGCGTCTCGCGAAGGGCGCGGCCGGAGAGGAGCACGTCCTGGGGGATTCCCACCAGGGTGGCCCCGTTGAGGAACGCGCCCCAGGCCTCGAAGGTCAGCGCGTCGAAGCCGGCGTTCGATGCCTGTGCGACGCGGTCGCCCGGGCGCAGCTGCACGTAGTCCGTTTCGACGACAAGCTGCACGACCTGCCGGTGGCCCACCATCACGCCCTTGGGACGCCCGGTGCTGCCGCTGGTGTAGACGATGTACGCCAGGTTCTCGGCCGTGGCCCCGCCGTGAGGTGCCTCCGTCGGCTCCGCCGCGATCGCGTCGGCGGCGCGGTCCAGGTGGACCACGTCCAGGCCACCCGTCTCCACCACCCCGGCCAGGTCGCCGCGGCTGAGCAGCACGCGAACGCGGCTGTCGTCCAGCATCATGCGCAGGCGCTCGGCCGGATACGCCGGGTCCAGCGGCACGTAGCAGCCGCCCGCCTTGAGCACCGCCAGGATGCAGACGATCAGCTCCACTCCCCGCTCCAGCAGCACGCCCACGCGAGCGTCGGGCCCCACGCCCAGCCGCACGAGGTGGTGCGCCAGCTGGTTCGACCGCACGTCGAGCTCGCGATACGTCAGCGACTCATCGCCCCAGACCAGCGCCACGGCACCCGGCCGCTCCCGCACCTGCGCCGCGAAGAGCTCGTGGACGCAGACGCCTCGCGGATACGGGCGCTCCGTCCGGTTCCACTCCTCGAGAACGAGCGCGCGCTCCGGCTTCTCGAGAAGCTCCACCCGCGAAAACCGCACGTCCGCATCCGCCGCGACCTGCTCCAGCACCCGCGCCAGGTGGCCAAGCATCCGTTCGGCCGTGCCGCGCTCGAAGAGGTCCGTGCTGTAGTTCAGTGCGCCGCGCAGGCCCTGGGGGGTCGCCACGAGCGTCAGGGAAAGGTCGAACTTGGCCACCTCCATGCCGGAACCGACACCGCCCGCCTTCAGCCCCGGAAGCGCGTCTCCGCCGCCCCCGGCGTCCTGCAGGGTGAACATCACCTGGAAAAGCGGCGAGTGGCTCAGAGACCGCTCCGGCTGCAGCTCGGCCACCAGCTTCTCGAAGGGAAGCTCCTGGTGCGCGTACGCGCCCAACGTCGCCTCGCGCACCCGCCGCAGCACCGCGCGGAACGACGGGTTCCCCGAAAGGTCGGTGCGCAGCACCAGCGTGTTGACGAAGAAGCCGATCAGCTCCTCTACCTCGCCACGCGTGCGACCGGCGATGGGGCTTCCCACCACCACGTCCTCGCTCCCGGCGTACTTCGAGAGCAGCACCTGGAAGGCAGCCAGCAGCGTCATGTACAGCGTCGTGCCCTCGCTGCGTCCCAGCGCCTGCAGCCGCTCCAGCAGCGCCGGCGGAAGCTCCACCGGCACCGACGCGCCGCGGTACGTCTGCGCCGCCGGGCGCGGGTGATCCACCGGGAGCTCCAGCAGCTCCGGCGCGCCCGCCAGCCGCTCCCGCCAGTACGAGAGCAGCCGGTCCAGCGCCTCGCCCGCCAGCTGCTCGCGCTGCCATACCGCGAAATCGGCGTACTGCACCGCCAGCTCGGGGAGCGGCGACTCACGTCCCTCGCGGTACGCCTCGTACAGCGCCCACATCTCGCGGAAGAACACCCCCATGCTCCACCCGTCGCTGACGATGTGGTGCATGGAGAGCAGCAGCACGTGGTCTTCGTCGGCCAGCCGCAGCAGCGCCGCACGGAAGAGCGGCCCCGCCGCAAGGTCGAACGGCCGTGCCGCCGCTTCACTGGCCCGGCGCCTGGCCGCCGCCTCGCGCTCCGCCGGGTTCAGCCCCGACAGGTCCTCCACCGGCACGGCGAAGCCATCGAAGGGCACGATCACCTGCACCGGCGAGCCGTTCGCCTCGGCGAAGACCGTCCGCAGCGATTCGTGGCGCCGGACGATCTCGCCCACCGCGCGTTCCAGCGCCGGCTCGTCCAGCGCACCCACCAGCCGCTGCGCCACGGGAAGGTTGTAGACGGAACTCCCCGGATCCAGCCGGTCGATGAACCAGAGCCGCTCCTGCGCGAAGGAGAGCGGGAGCGGGCTCGTACGATCGGTCGGCACCACCGGCGGCAGCACCGGCGTTTCCGCGCGGCGCTCGTCCTCCACGCGCAGCGCCAGCTCCGCAACCGTCGGTCCCTCGAAGAGCGCCCGCAGCGGCAGCTCCACGGCGAACACCTCGCGGATGCGCGAGACCACGCGCGTGCCCAGGAGCGAGTGCCCGCCCAGCTCGAAGAAGCTTTCCTCCACCCCCACCCGCTCCACGCGCAGCACCTCGGCCCAGATCCCCGCCAGCACCTCCTCCACGGGCGTCCGCGGCGCTACGTACCGTTCCTCCGTCGACGCGAGGTCCGGCGCCGGCAGCGCCTTGCGGTCCAGCTTGCCGTTCGGCGTCAGCGGCAGCGACTCCAGCACCATGAACGCCGACGGGATCATGTACTCCGGCAGGCTTGCCCGCACCTGCTCCCGCAGCTCGCCGGCTTCCACGCCGCCCACCACGTACGCCACCAGCCGCTGGTCGCCGGGCACGTCCTCGCGCGACACCACCACGCAGTCGGTGACGCCCTCGTGGGCCCGCAGCACGGCCTCGATCTCCCCCGGCTCGATCCGGAAACCCCGGATCTTCACCTGCTCGTCCACGCGGCCCAGGTACTCCAGCGTGCCATCCGCACGCCACCGCGCCCGGTCGCCCGTGCGGTACAGCCGTGCGCCTTCGGCCGAGAACGGATCGGGGATGAAGCGCTCGGCGGTCATCGAGGAGCGGCCCAGGTAGCCGCGCGCCACCCCCGCCCCGCCGATCAGCAGCTCGCCCGGGACGCTCACCGGTTGCGGGGTGCCGAACTCGTCGCAGACGTACAGGCGCACGTTCCCCATCGGCCGGCCGATGGGGTGCCCTTCCACGATTCCGTCTGCGGGCACCGGGTGCGTGGAGGCCAGGATGGTCCCCTCGGTGGGGCCATAGAGGACGTGCGACTCCGCCCCGGGAAGCGCCTCGCGCATCTCCGCCAGCAGGTCGGCCGGCACCCGGTCGCCGCCCACGAAGGCGCGCCGCAGCCGGGCGAGCCGGGGCGTCTCGCGCTCCGCCTGCGCCACCTGCCGCATCAGCGCGGGAACGGCGTGCACGAGCGTGGCATCCGCGATCTCCTCCAGCAGCGCGGGCACGTCGAGCACGCGGTCGCGATCCACGAGCCGCACCGCGCCCCCCGAGGTGAGCGGGAGCAGCGCCTCGAAGAGCCAGATGTCGAACGCGTAGGACGCCAGCGCCGGCATCACGTCGCCCTCGCGGGCGCCGAACGCCTCGCGCGCGGCGGACAGCAGGTTCGCCAGCGAGCCGTGCTCCACCAGCACCCCCTTGGGGCGGCCGGTAGAGCCGGAGGTGTAGATGACGTACGCCAGCCCCGCGCCGGACGCGGGCACCTCCGGCGCCGCGGAAGATGCCGCGTCCGAAGGCCCGTCCACCCGCACGAGGGTGGCTCCGTGCTCCGGAAGGACGCCCGCCGTGCTCTCAGCGACGACCACCACGGGGAGCGCCGCGTCGGCGATGATCCATCCCAGCCGCTCCGCCGGGTAGCTGGGATCGAGCGGAACGTAGGCGCCGCCCGCCTTCCAGATCCCCAGCACCCCCACCAGCAGCTCGGGGGTGCGCTGCAGGCACAGCCCCACCGGGGTCTCGGGCCCCACGCCCAACTCGCGCAGGCGCCGGGCGAGCACCGCAGCGCGCCGGTCCAGCTCGCCATAGGTCACGGCCTCGCGGCCGTCCAGCAGGGCGACGGCCTCGGGAGCACGGCGCGCCCACTCCGCGAAAAGCGCGTGGGCCGGCGCGGAGGTTTCGCGGTCGGTGCGGTTCCAGGCATCCACCACCAGGCCGCGCTCTTCGGCCGAGAGCAGCTCAAGGCGCGAGAGCAGCACGTCCGCATCTGCCGTGACCTGCTCCAGCACCCGCTCCAGGTGCCCCAGCATCCGCCGGACGGTGGCCTCTTCCAGGAAGTCGGTGGCGTAGCTGAGGCGCGCGCCAACGCCCCTCCGGTCCTGCGCCAGCTCCAGGCTCAGGTCGAAACGGGCCGCTTCCTCCGAGCCGCCCCTGGCTTCCAGCCGCAGGGCGTCCTCCGCCGCGGCGGGTGCCGGGGCCGCTCCGCCGCCGATGCTGTGCTGGTTGTGCAGAACGATGGCGGCCTGCACCAGCGGCGCATGGGTCAGCGAGCGCTCGGGGTTCAGCTCCTCGACCAGCTTCTCGAACGGGAGGTCCTGGTGCGAGAAGGCTTCCAGCGCCGTCTCGCGCTCGCGGAGCAGCAGCTCGCGGAAGGTGGGGTCGCCGGAGAGGTCGCCGCGCAGCACCAGCGTGTTGGCGAAGTAGCCGATCAGCCCCTCGAGCTCCGGCGTCGGCCGGTTGGCGATGGGGGTGCCGACCAGCACGTCGTCCTGCCCGGACCAG
>NZ_DATBNB010000365.1 GCF_036554565.1 Longimicrobium sp.
GTCGCCTTCCGGGGACGAGAGGGGGCGCACGCGGCGGTGCGTCTCGATCTCCACCCGCGGCACCAGACGGGCCGGGTCCACGATCGCGCGCAGCAGCACGGCGGGCTCGGTGTTCCCCGCGAAGAGCGCCGCGGGATCGCCTTCGACCCCGTCGAGCGCCACGATGCGCCCGTACTCGGCCTCGTGCCCGGTGCGGACGGCGAAGGTGGCGGCCCCGTGGCCGTGGTGGCGCACGCACGCCCAGGCGCCGCGGCGCTCCAGGTCGCCCTCTTCCGTGTCGAAGTAGACGTCGCGGAACGAGGCGGTGCGCGTGGGCCCCGCCGCCAGCGTGTCGGGGGCGGGGTCCGTGGCGATGCGGTCCAGCGCGCCGGGGGTGCCCGGCTCGTACCGGCTGGAGGCGGGGCCGTCGGGAAGCGGGGCGTCGTGGTGCATCGTGCTCAGAACGGCAGTCCCATCCGAAGGTACACGACGTTGTCTTCGCCGCGGGCGTACACCACGCTCACGGCCTGCTGGCGGAAGCGGAAGAAGGCGCCGGCGCCCACGGCCGTGTGCCAGCCGCCTTCGTCGGAGCCGCCGTACCAGACGCGGCCGGCGTCGGCCAGGGCGATGACGCCCAGGTCGCCGCGCACCAGCAGGTTGGCGCGGGTGAGCACGGTGCGCAGCTCGGCCCCGCCGAACGCGGCCCGGTCGCCGGCGAAGCGCTGCATGGCGTGGCCGCGCAGCGAGGGCGAGCCGCCGATGAACGACGCGTACTGGAGGGGAAAGTAGCCCCACGTCGCCTGGGCCCCGGCCCGCAGCGCCAGCACGGGCCCGCGCCCGGCGGACAGGTACGCCGTCCCCACGCCGCCCGCCCGGGCGAACCCGCCGCGGTCGGCCTCGTCGAACAGGGCGTCGGCCACGCCGGGAAACACGTCCGCGTTGGCCGCCAGGGTGAACCCGCGGCGGGGATACGTCAGGTCGTCGCGCCCCTCCCAGTACGCCGCCCCGCGCGCGCCCACGTCGAAGAAGGTGTCCGTCCCGTGCACGTCGTCGCTGTCGAGGGCGGCCGCCGGCGTGCCGGACCGCACCTCGGGATCGGTGTAGCGCCCCACCAGCGCCGTGGTGACGGTGAATCGCTCGGAGAACGGCACCACCAGCGTGGGCTCCACCAGCAGCTGGCGCTCCCAGACGATGTAGTCGCGCCGCCCCAGCCCCGGCTGCTGCTCGGTGTCGTTGCCGAAGCCGTAGAACGCCGTCGCCTCCAGGTCAGACGCACGGGCGAAGAGGCCGCCGGAGACGGCGCTTCCCGTCGCCCGCCGGGCGGCGAACGCCTCCACGCCGAAGCGGCCGTACAGGGGCGCCCACAGCCCGCGCGCCCACCAGCGCGTGGCCCAGGGATAGCGCCGGAAGCCGTAGCGCGTGTGCGACGGCCCGCCGCCGATCACCAGGTCGGCGTAGGGGCGGACGGCGGCGTAGGGCGCGAACAGGGCGCTGCTCGCGCCCCAGTCGCGCGGGGGATCGATCCCCTCGCCCCGGGGTGCCTCCAGTGCCTCGTACTCGCGCGTGTCGACCACCACGCCGGGGCCTGCGGGAAAGCGGTTATGCCCGCGGTCGTCGTAGATGACGGTGCGCGCGCCGCGGCTCTCGTTCTCGTACACGTCGTCCCCGCCGCCGCCCAGCAGCCGGACCAGGATCGGACCCTGGCCGCGGATGACGGCGCGGTCGTCGCCGCCGTGCATCCACACCCGCACCTCGCGCGTTTCGTTCGCGGCGAAGCGGCGGCGGAAGTGCGGCTCGCCAAGCGTGCCGTTCGTCCCCGCATGGATGCGCACCTCCAGCGTGTCGCCCATGTGGTCGATGACCACCGTTTCCGCCGCGTCGGTGCCATAGACCTCGGGCTCGCGGGCCAGGAGCGCGTAGAACTCCGCCGCCGCGGCGGGAAGCGCGTCGCGGCGCGCGCGCAGGGTACGTTCGATCTCTTCGCAGCGCAGGGCGCAGTGCTCCGCCGGGATCAGGCGCACGGCCTGGGCGATCAGGGGGTCCGTCAGCCGGGCGCGGAGGGCGGCCGTCACCGAGTCCCAGTCGGCGCGGTCCAGCTCGCCCAGCATCCGCCGGTCCACCTCGATCCCCTGGTCCACCAGCCCCAGGGTTTCCGGCGCCGGCCCGAACGCCACCGCCTTGTCCAGCGCGGACCGCGCGAGGCCGATCAGGAACCCGTCGTAGTCCACGAACACGTAGTCGCGGTCGCGGGGGATCGGCCGCCAAACCCGCACGCCGCCGGAGTCGATCCCCGCCCAGCGGTACTGGTCGGCGTGGCGGTCCCAGTCGTTCATCACCAGGTCCAGCAGCCGCACCGTCAAAAACTCCTCGTCCGCCAGGCGGTTGCCGGGACCTTCCTCCAGCGCCTTCAGCATGTTTTCGGTGCCCTCGACCTCCGCCGCGCCGGCATAGGGCGCCGCGGGGCGCTCCTCCACCGTGCCCAGCATCCCCGCGAACTCCTGGCGGAACTCGCCCAGGCGCGGGTCGTCGGGCATCACGAACAGCACGGGGTCCACGTGCAGGGCGCCGGTGGCGTCCATCAGCCGCCCGGAGACGACGAGGCCGCTGGGCTGCTGCGAGCTCACCTGGTCCTGCAGCACGCGCCCGACGACGGTGCCCCTGAGGTCTGCCTCCTGCGCCCGCCACTGCCGCTTGTTCACGGAACGGAAGGCGTACTCCTTTCCATCCGCGCCGCGAAAGCGCAGGGACACGGTCTGATTGCCGCCGCCGCGCTCCGTGGGGGTCAGCCCGCCGGCGAAGGTGCGCAGGTTCAGCACCGGGACGCGGACGGGCGTCGTCCACAGGTCGCGGTAGCTGGTGCCCAGCAGGAACGCGCGGGTGGAGCCGGCGCCGTACTCCGGGCCGGGGACGACGATGGTGCTGTCCTGCGCGAACGCCGCCCCGGGGAGGGCGGC
>NZ_DATBNB010000366.1 GCF_036554565.1 Longimicrobium sp.
AGGTTTCCACCGTCGAGGGGATGGTGAACGAGGCGGTCTGGGCCAACTACGACGTCTGCTCCAACCAGATGGCGTATCCCGACGCCATCGCCCGCGGCGCCATGGCCCTGTTCAGCGAAAAGTACGGCGACGTGGTGCGGGTGGTGGAAATCCCCGGCGTGTCGATGGAATTGTGCGGCGGCACCCACGTGCGGACGACGGGGCAGATCGGCCTCTTCCGAATCCTCTCGGAAAGCGGCGTGGCGGCGGGGGTGCGGCGCATCGAGGCGGTGACGGGGCGCGAGGCGTTCGAGCGGGTGCGCCGCGACGAGCGCACCCTGCGTGAGGCCGCCACCCTGCTCAAGACGCGCGAAGAGAACCTTCTGCCCCGCATTCAGCAGGTGCTGGAGCAGGGGCGCGACCTGCAGAAGCAGCTGGAAAAGGCGCGCACCTCCGGCGGCGGCGACGTGGTGTCCACGCTCCTGGCGTCGGCCGCGTCGCTGGAGGGCGTGCGGGTCGTGGCTTCCAGCGGAGCATTCGGCAGCGTCGACGAGATGAAGGCGCTGGGCGACGTTCTCCGCGAGCGCCTGGGGAGCGGTGTCGCCGTGCTTGCCGAAACCGAGGGCGGAAAGCCGATGATCGTCGTGGTGGTCACGGACGACCTGATTCGGCGCGGCATCCGGGCCGATGCAGTCGTTCGTGAGGTGGCGGCCCTGGCCGGTGGCAAGGGCGGGGGCAAGCCGCACATGGCGCAGGCCGGCGTGGGCGACCCCTCGCGCGTGCCCGGCGCCATGGAGAAGGTTCAGGAGATCGTGGAAGGGCTGCTGGCCGGCGCTCCCGCGTGAATCCGGCGGAGGAGTGGATTCGCGCGCGGCTGCGGGGTGCGCCCCCCGCGCTGCTCGAGACGATGGTCGCCGTGCTCCCCGCAGACGCCGCGCTCCCGGTGCCGGACGCGCTGGCGGCGGCAGCGCTGGCACTCTACGCCCGGCTGCGTGGGGAAAGCCGTGAAGAAGCGCTTCCCCTGCTGGCGGCCGACGCGCTCTTCACCCACGCGTTGGAAGCCCAGGCAGAGGTTGACCCGGACGGGCTTGCCGCCTTGGCGGACCGCATGGGCGCCGCAGGGGCGCTCGGCTGGATGATGCCCGCCTGACTCTGCTGCTTCAGTCGCTGCGGTAGCGCCGGGGGATTTCGAATGCAGACAGGAGGGGCCGGCTCCACGCCATGGAGCCGGCCCCTTCGTTTCGTCCGGCGAGATTTCGGTCGGCGCCATGACCTCGGGGAAGAGAACTCCGCGCGGCGCCCCCCTCGGTAGGTCAACGCGCCGTTGAGGAGTCCGGGCTTACGAGGAGGGTGTTCGCCGCGATGCACGTCTGCCGCGCCTTCAACGGGTCGACGCGCTGCACGGTGATGCGCGCGCCCACCAGCGGCGCCCCAATCGCCCGCAGTTCCGCGCGGTGCAGGCGCCCCGTCATGGCCATGGGCACGGGCCGTCCCACCCTGCCGTCCGCGAAGACGGGCGCGGCCAGCAGGGTCGCGGCCGGCGAGCGCGCCACGCGGGCGACCATCACCAGCGCCTCGCCGCGCGCGGGAAAGCTCATCCGCAGTGTCGCGCCCGCCTCGCAGTAGCGCCACGTGGCGGCCGCGGGCTGCGCGGTGTGGGCCACCGCGCGCGCGGTGACGTTCTCGTACAGCGCGAAGCTGACGTCGGCGCCGCGCTCCAGGTTCCCGCGGACCAGCCGCAGCAGTGCCCCGTGCTGGTAGACCCAGGGCGCGGGGTCGGCGCGCGAGCCGGCGTCGGGGCACTCCCACGTGTTTCCCACCACGATCACCCAGCGGCGCCGGGGGAGCTCGTCGGCCCACCAGGGAGTGCGGACCTGCCGCCCTTCGCACGGCACCGGGTGGAGCATGGTGCCGGGCCGCTGCAGCGCCGCAAAGACGTACGTGCTCCAGTAGCCGCCCAGGAGCGGCGCCCCGGGCGCCCGCTTCTCCAGACGGGCGGCGACGTTCGCCAGCCCCTGCGGGTACGCCGGCGCCGATGCCGGGACCCGCAGCAGGCCGATGGCCAGCCCTGCGGCTCCCGCTACGGCCAGCACTTCCCGCCACCGGCGCGAGACGCGGGGAAGGCTCGCGGCCAGCCACACCAGCGTGATCAGCCCCGCCAGCGTCCCGAAGACGAAGACGAGCGAGAAGTAGCGCACGTGGAACTCGTTCATGCGCACGTGGCGCATCAGAAAGAACACCGGCACCTGGACGGCGGCCATCAGCCAACAGGCCATCACCAGCGCCGCGCCCTCCACCCGCCACGCGAGCGACCGCCCGCCGCGCGCACGCCAGAGCACGACTGCGGCGGCGAGCGCGCCGCCGGTCGCCACCACCAGCAGGGGCATGGAGGCAGATGCAGCCAGCCGTGACCAGACGCGCCACGCGTTGTCCGCCAGGCGCCCGTGATCGATCAACACGCCTGTCCGGAAGTACCCCCCGACCCGGGCGGGGCAGTAGAGGTCGATTGCGGCGCGGAGCAGCCGCGCGGCAATCATCCCCGCCACCACGACGAGCCCGCCCTCCGCCAGCCTCCCAGGCAGGGAGCGGCTCGGCTCCGCATCCAGCGCGTGCGCCCGGACGGCCTCGACCCCCGCAACCATCAGGAGCATCTGGGCGCTCAGCGGCGACGTCCACTGGGCCAGGAACACGGCACCGGCGGTTGCGGCGCGCAACCGCCACCGACCGCGCTCGTCACGGTCCGGCCGATCACCCAGGCGTCGGAGCCCCCACCAGGCGAGCAGAAGGGCGGTAATCTGCCAGGCGTAGGGGTGCGCCGCGTCGAAGAGGGGGACGCGGGAGTCGGAGTTGCCCACGAGCACGGCGGCCAGCAGTCCGCCCGCCGCCCACCCCCAGACACCCGCGAGGCGCGCCATCACCACGGCCGCCATCAGCACCCAGGCGGTGCCCACGAGGTGCAGGTCCGGATAGTCGAAGGCGTGCCCCGAGACCCGGCTGGCCGCCCGCAGCAGCAGCAGGTGCCACGTGCCCAGCCGGTCCTGGCCCCAGTAGTAGACGTCGAACAGGCTCCATTCCCGCGCGCGGATCATCAGCACGGGGATGGCCAGGTCGGAGTTGAAGTCCTTCGGGCGCGGGTGGAGCGCGCGGCTGATCCACGGCGCGGCGAGCACCGGAAGGCACACCAGCGCTGCCCAGAGAAGGATCCGCGCGCTGTTGCCCGCACGGGATATCGACGCGAGCTTTCCGCGCACCGAGCCGCGCGGCTCCCCGGTCATATCGGCGAGCCTGCCGCTGGTTGTAGTCGAATCCGGCATGTGCGTCAGAACGGAGCCGGCAGATGCAGAGAGGCGATTAGGAGTCTCGCGGGATCGCGTTCACTTGCGCCGGCTGCGCAGGTTCAGCATCCGCGAAGTACCGCGGATGGTAGACGTAGTCCTCACCGGACTCGTCGATAACACGTATGCATCCCCGGCTTTCCCACTCGGGGTCAGGGAGCACCTCGTACCAACGGTGTAGTTCCAGAGAAACCTCGTGTCCGTCGATGCGCACGCATTGCACGAACCGGCCGTGCGCTGTCTGCTGATCGTACATTCACGTCCTCTCGCGGTCAGGATGACGCCGAGACCGTGCTCTCGGCGGCGTGCGCCGGTTCGAGGAGCAGGAAGCATCGCTTTGGAAACATGAAGTCTTCCCCGGTCTCGTCGATCACTCGCAGGAAACCGCGGCGCTCGCCCACCGGATCGGGCAGGAGTTGGTAGACACACCCTACCCGGAGGTCTACCTCGTATCCCGCGTTCTGCACGCATCGTCCGAATGGGCCGCGCTGGAGTTGCAAATCTTCCAAACGCTCTGGCGGTTGACCTGCGGTTCAGGACGCGCGACGCATCTCGCCCGGCGCAGCCTGCGACGGCTCCGTTGCGACGAACATGCTACGTGGGTCGCCGCCTGTTGCGTGCTGCGCAGGCTCAGGGAGGGCGAAGTACCGCTGCGGATACACGTAGTCCTCGCCGGAGCCGTCGATTACGCGAACGAATCCCCTGGCCTCCCACCGCGGATCGGGAAGCATTTCGTACGACGCGCCGAGTTCGAGGTCCACCTCGTATCCGTCGTTCCGGATGCAGACCACGAATTGGGACTTGGTGTTGGGCTGTTCACTCATACCACGGCTCCCGTTTCATCTTGAAGTCGCGCCGTCCGATCCCGTTCGCTTCGTACCAGTGTAGCTCGGCCTCTACGACGTCTCCCGTCCGCAACACCAGAACGGTAGCGAATCCCTTGCACTTGCGCCATCGACCCGGGCCGTATTTCGACCGCAGGTTGGCGAGTTGTCGGATCCCGTGACCCCGCGCGATCGTTACCGTCCCGCGGATGGGTCCCATGATCGCGTATTCCTCTTCAAATTGCATAATCCCGGCCGATCTGCGAGTTTGGTGCGGGTTCAGGCGGCGGTCGTAACGGACGCCTGAAATCTAGCACCAGAACCGTCCAGAACGTGCATCTTTACCCGCCACAGCCCGGACCAGTTTTGAACCTCATCCAAGCCCTCCACGAAGCGCGCGCGGCCGAGAAGGAGCAGGCGCTTTTCTACCGCGGGCTGGCTGCGCAGGCCGAAGACCGCGGCGACGCCGACCTCAGCCAGCGCTGCAACGAGCTGCACGCCGACGAGCAGCACCACCTTTCCCGCCTGACGGCACGCCTGCTGGAATTGGGAGCCGGCCTCGCCGACCTGGACCACCTCTCCGCCGAGACGGCGGGGATGGAGGCGTGGGAAGCCGCGGCCCGCGCACGCGAAGAAGCCGAAGTGCTTCGCTACGAGCAGCTGCTGAAGACGGGGATGGACGATGCGACCCGCGCGCTGATCGGAGAAATCCTGGACACCGAGCGGCACCACGCCGAGGAACTGGGGGGAAAGTGGACAACCGCCTGATGCTGGGGCTCAGAGGGCGCCGCGCGCTGGTGTCGGGCGCGTCGCGGGGCGTGGGGCGCGCCACGGCGCTGATGCTGGCGCGCGCCGGCGCAGACGTAGGCGTGGGCTACGCCACGCGCGAGGCCGAGGCCAACGAGGTGGTGGGGCTGGCGCGCGACCTGGGCGTGCGCGCCTTTGCGCAGGCCGCCGACGTGAGCACGCCCTGGGGCGCGGAGATGCTGTTCGAACGCTGCCTGGTGGAGCTTGGGGGCGTGGACGTGTTCGTGGCCAACGCGGGCATCTGGGTGCCCGACGACGTGCCGCTGGCCGGCATGGCCGATGCGCAGTGGGAGCGCACCATCACCGCGAACCTGACCTCCGTCTTTCAGACGGTGCGGCTCGCCGCCCGCTTCGTGACCGACGGCGGCCGCATCGTCATCGTCTCGTCCACGGCGGGCCAGCGCGGCGAGGCGTTCCACGCCGACTACGCCGCCAGCAAGGGCGCGCTGATCTCGTTCACCAAGTCCGTGGCGGTGGAGCTGGCCGAGCGCGACGTGACGGTGAACTGCGTGGCGCCGGGGTGGATCGACACGGAGATGATCGAGCGGCCGCTGGCGGAACGGCGTGGCCCCATCGAGGCAGGCATTCCCCTGGGCCGCGTGGCCAGCGCCGAAGACGTGGCCGGCCCCATCGTCTTCCTCTGCTCCACCCTCGCGCGCCACGTGACGGGCGAGGTGCTGAACGTCAACGGCGGGAGCGTGCTCTGTGGCTAGGCCCCGCGTGCTGCTGCTGGCTACGGGCGGCACCATCTCCATGCAGGTGGACCGCGAGCGCGGCGGCGCCGTCCCCCGGCTGAGCGGGCGCGAGATCCTGGAGTCCATCCCCGGCGTGCAGGAGGTGGCGCAGGTGGATGTGCGGGAGTTCGGGCGCCTGCCGGGGCCGCACGTGACCATCGGGCGCATGTGGGAGATGCGGGCCGCCGTGCTCGCCGCGCTCGACGAGGGCTACGACGGCGTGGTGGTCACGCACGGCACGGACACCATCGAGGAAACGGCGTACCTGCTGGACCGGTCCATCGCGTCCGGGCATCCTGTCGTCATCACGGGGGCCATGCGCAATTCGTCGGAACTGTCGTGGGACGGGCCCGCCAACCTGATGGCGGCCATCGAGGTGGCGGCGGCGCCGGAAGCCGGCGGCCGCGGCACGATGGTGGTGATGGACGACGAGATCGTGCAGGGCGCCGAGGTGGTGAAGACCCACACCGAGGCGGCGGGCACCTTCCGCTCGCCCAACTGGGGGCCGTTGGGCGTCACCGACAAGGGCCGCGTCCTTTTCTACCGCGAGTCGCGCCGCAAGCCGCCGCTGGCGCCCTCCGCACCCGCCACGCCGGTGGACCTGGTGAAGATCGTGGCGGGGGCGGACTCGCGGCTGCTGGAGGCCAGCCTGCAAAGCGGGGCGCAGGGCATCGTGCTGGAGGCGCTGGGGCGGGGGAACGTGCCGCCGGAGGTAATGCCCGGCATGCAGCGCTGGGCAGACGCGGGACGGCCGATGGTCATCACCTCGCGGTCGCTGCGAGGGCGGGTGCTGGATACCTATGCCTATCCCGGCGGCGGCCACATGCTGCGGGAGATGGGCGCCATCTTCGCCGACCACATGACCGGGCAGCAGGCGCGCATCGAGCTGATGCTGGCCATCGGCGTGCACGGCCGGGACCTCGGCGCCATTCGCGAGGTGATCGAAGCGGGCCGCTACGAGCACTGAGGGGGAGGCTGGAAGTTTCCTCTAAGTCGTTGTAGATTAAGAGACTTGCCCAAGCATCTGCCCCGTCCGCGCCGCCGCGCGCCGCGGGGCAGCCGCACGTCGGTCCCATCCACTCGCACGGTAGACCTCCTGATGCGCACTCTCCTTCGTGTTGCCGTCCTCACGCTGTCCGCCGCCCTCGCCGCGCCGGCCGCCGCCCAGCAGGCCGCCTCGCCAGCCCCGGCCGCGCCGCAGCAGCCCACATCCCTCGGCGTGACCTTCAATGCCTTCGTGGCGCTCAAGCCCGGGATGACGGGGGCCGACGTGGCGCGGGTGATCGGCCGCGCGGGCCGCGAGCTGAGCCGCGCCCAGGCCGGGGGCTACACAACGGTTTCGTACCAGTGGATGGGCGACGACATGAGTTCGATCATGGTGACGCTGCAGAACGACGCGGTAATCAGCGTCACGCAGATGTCGCTGAAGCCCCCTTACGAGGTGCGGCCGGCCACCCTGGCCACCTACGGCCAGCTGCGGGAGGGAATGACGATGCAGGAGGTGATGCAGGTTCTCGGGCCCGGCATTCCGGTCAGCTTCACCAGCCTGATGGGCCAGGTGTCGTTCTCCATCACCTGGCCGGGCGAGGCGCTGGGCTCCACGCTGATCACCACCTTCCAGAACGGAAAGCTCGCGTCGAGCATCCAGGCGGGCCTGCGGTAGGCCTTCTCCGCGATCGATCCATCAGCGCCCCTCCGAGTCTCCGGAGGGGCGCTTTTTCGTCTCCTGTATCCGCCGCACCCGGGTCACCTGACCCATTGAGCCAACCTCTTGGCGGAACGGTAGATAAGCCGTGCTGTGGCAGGCGTTCCCCGCTGGGTCGGAGATGCCGCGGGCCCGGCGGCTTTCGCGAAATCCCGGTTCACGAGGCAAGCCGCTTTTCGGCAATCACTTAGGAGGATGGAGGCACGCCGTGCCGCCCCCGGCCTCGTCCGTGCCTTGGATGGGAGCCGTGCCGCGGCGCAGTGCCGGGCACGGAAAAACATCCAAAAACCTCCCGACACCGGGTGATCGCCATGAAGATCCGCACTCTCGCCCTGCTGCTTCCCCTTGCCGCCGCTGCGTGCGACGACGCTCCCACCACCTCCGCCGGCACGTCCGCCCCGCTGACGGCTTCGTACGATGCGCCCAAGACCGCCGAGGGATACCTGCCCGGGGCGGGCGGCGTCCAGCTGTTCTACCGCGTGTACGGCAGCGGCCCCGACACGGCGGTGGTGATCTCCGGCGGGCCCGGGCTGTCGCTGGGCTACCTGGACCGTGACCTGGCGCCGCTGGCGCACGGCCGCACCGTAATCTTCTACGATTCGCGCGGGGCCGGCCGGTCCACGCTGCTCTCGGATCCGGCGCAGATGGGCATCCAGCAGCACGTGGCGGATGTGGAAGCGGTCCGGCAGCACTTCGGCATCGGAAAGCTGGGCCTGGTCGGCCACTCGTGGGGCGCCATGGTCGCGCCGATGTACGCGGCGCAGTACCCGGCCAACGTCGACCGGCTGGTGATGGTGACGCCCGGCCCGGTGCAGGCCCACTACGACGCGCAGTTCGAGGCGGAGCGCATCGCCCGCACCCCGGCGGCCGCGCTGCAGCGCCAGGGAGAGCTGTTCGGCGAGCTGGCGGGCGGGCAGTCGCCGGACCCCGCCGCGGCCTGCGAGGAGCTGCTCAGCATCTGGTTCCCCGCGTACTTCCATGACGCCGCCAACATGGCGAACCTGAAGGGCAGCTGGTGCGACGTCCCGGCGGCCGCGGCCAACGCGCTGCTGTTTACGATGGTGGTGGGCCGCGCGTCGCTGGGCCCGGACTTCGACCTGCGCCCGATGCTGCAGACGGTGCAGGCGCCCGCGCTCGTCATCCACGGCGCCGCCGACCCCATCCCGTTCCAGAGCACGAAGACCTACGCCGACGAGATCCCCGGCGCCCGCTTCAGCGTGATCCAGCAGGCGGGGCACTTCCCCTGGCTCGAGCAGCCGACGGAGTTCTTCACGCAGGTAAACAACTTCCTGCGCCGCCAGGACGTCGCGCGCTGAGCGGATGACAGGCCCCTGAGCCAGAGGGCTGCCGACATCGACCCTGAAGACGAAATCCCCCGCGCCAAAGCATCGGCGCGGGGGATTCGTTCGTGTGGGCCCCTCCCCCGGCCCCTCCCCGCACAAACAACGTGCGTAGAGGGGGGAACTTCAGGCGGGGTTCGACGGGGTGCCTTGCATGCCGCGGGCGCCCCCTCCCCCCGGCCCCCATCCCCCGCTTCGCAGGGGAGGGGGAGACCTGAATCGCGCCTTGGCTCCGCCTCGCGCACTCGGCTGCGCCTGCAGTCCGCGAAGGCGGACTTCGGGCCGTCGTTGCCGCGAATTCATTCGCCCCAGCGCGGCCGGGCCCCGCTCGCCGTGTCACGCCTCTTGCGTAAACCGCCGCGGCAGACTATCGTTGCGAAAATTATCCTGGCTGGCTGATCAACTTAAGAAAGTAAAGTGAACGGGCCCACTCGTCTGGATGAGATCGATCTGCGGCTGCTGGAGATGCTGCAGGAGAACGGGCGCACCTCGCAGCACGACCTGGCGCAGGCGGTGGGGCTTTCGTCGCCGGCGGTGGGCGAGCGGGTGAGGAAGCTCGAGGAGCGCGGGATCATCCGCCGGTTCACCGTCGTGGTGGATCCCAAGCGGCTGGGGCGCGACGTGACCGCGTTCATCGCCGTGGGGATGGCGGGCTCGCCCCACTATGCGGAGTTCCGGGAGCGAGTGATGGCCCACGGCGAAGTGCTGGAGTGCCACAGCATTACGGGCCAGGGCTCGCACCTGCTGAAGATTCGCACCGACAGCACCTCCACGCTCGAGGGGCTGCTGGCCGAGATCCAGGCGTGGCCGGGTGTGCAGTGGACCACCACCAGCATCGTGCTTTCGACGATCAAGGAAACCAGCGACCTGCGGCTGGGCCCACGCCCCACGGGCGACGCAGGCTGAATTCCAGGGCGGGGCAGCGGCCCCGACGGACGCGACACAGCACTCAAACCCTTGCAAGGAACAGAAGCCATGCCCAGGACCTCCGCCCGGTTCGACACCCTGGCCGCCGCCACGGGATGGGGCGCCGACAGCCGCAACGGCAACGGCACCTCCGAGCCGATGGACATCGAAAGCCTCTTCGGCAGCAACACCTTCGGGCTGGCGGAGATGCGCGCGCGGCTCCCGAAGCAGATCTACAAGGCTCTCTGCCGCACGGTGGACCACGGCGAGCCGCTGGACCCGTCCGTGGCCGACGCCGTGGCGCTGGCCATGAAGGAGTGGGCGCTGGAAAAGGGCGCATCGCACTTCACCCACTGGTTCCAGCCGCTGACCGGCAGCACCGCCGAAAAGCACGACAGCTTCATCACCCCCAACGAGGGTGGCGGCGCCGTCGCCGAGTTCAACGGCAAGGAGCTGATCCAGGGCGAGCCCGACGCGTCGTCGTTCCCCTCGGGCGGCCTGCGCGCCACCTTCGAGGCGCGCGGCTACACCGCGTGGGACCCCACCTCGCCCGCGTTCATCGTGTCGACCCCGGCCGGGTGCTATCTCAGCATTCCCACGGCATTCCTGTCGTGGACGGGCGACGCGCTCGACACCAAGATCCCGCTGCTGCGGTCGATGTCGGCGCTGGCGGTGCAGGCCAAACGCTCGCTGGCCCTGTTCGGCGCCACGTCAGACAAGGTGACGGCCACCTGCGGGCCGGAGCAGGAGTTCTTCCTGATCGACCAGGAGTTCTTCTACCGCCGGCCGGACCTGGTGACCACCGGGCGCACGCTGTTCGGGGCCAAGCCGCCGCGCGGACAGGAGCTCGAAGACCACTACTTCGGCAGCATTCCCGACCGCGTTTTGGCGTTCATGATGGAGGTGGAGCGCGAGCTGTACCGGCTGGGCGTCCCCGTGAAGACGCGGCACAACGAGGTGGCGCCCGGGCAGTTCGAGATGGCGCCCATCTACGAGAACGCCAACCTGGCCGCCGACCACCAGCAGCTGATGATGATCACGCTGCGCAAGGTGGCGCGGAACTACGGCCTGGCCTGCCTGCTGCACGAGAAGCCCTTCGCGGGCGTCAACGGCAGCGGCAAGCACCTGAACTGGTCGCTCGGCACGGAGAACGCCAACCTGCTGGAGCCGGGCGAAACG
>NZ_DATBNB010000367.1 GCF_036554565.1 Longimicrobium sp.
GTATTCGTGCGACTCTGCTGGCCGCGCTTGCCGGCATCCTGATCACCGCCGGCGGCTGCGCCGATTCCGCCACCGCCCCGACGGCCGTGGCGGATCCCTCGCTCAACCGCGTCGTGGGCGATTCGGTTTCCGCCGTGAACCGTGCGTCGGCCGGCGGCGAAGGCCAGCACACGGGCGACGGGGGCGAGATCACCATCCAGTCGGGGTACATCAGCGGCGGCCACTGAGCCGCTGCGCGCCAGCGTGCGTTCTGGGGGGCGGCTGGTGCCGTCCCCCGCTTCGTTTCTGCCCGCAACACAACCGGTGACAGTCAATCTCCACGCCCTCCTCGATCGCGCGACGGCGCAGGAACGCGCCGGCTCGTGGACCGATGCGTTCCACACGCTCGAATCGGCGTACCAGGCCAGCCTGGATGCGGGCGATGCCCCGGCTCTGCTGGAGTCGGTGGTGCGGCTGGGGCACTGCCACCGCCTTTCGGGCCAGCGCGAGCTGGCGCACGACGTACTGGAGCTTGCCCTGACGCTGGGCGAGATGCACGGGCATGCCGCCATCGCGGGGCGGGCACTCAACGGCCTGGGCGTGCTGGCCCAGGATGCGGGCGAACTGGTGCGGGCCGCCGAGCTGTACCAGCGAGCCAATGTGCTGGGGCGCGAGAGCAACACCCCGGTGCTGGTAGGCGACACCGAGCAGAACCTGGGGATCCTCGCCAACATCCGGGGCGATCTGGACGAGGCGCTACAGCGATACCAGACCGCGCTCTCGTACCTGGAGCAGGCGAACACCGTCCGGGGGCGGCTGTCGTCGCTGAACAACCTCGGGATGCTGCACGTAGACATGGGGCGCCTGGACCAGGCGGACGAGTACTTCACCCGTGCGCTGCAGATCTGCGAGGAGGTGGGCGACATCGTTCACGCCGGCGTCATCCACATCAACCGCGCCGAGCTGTTCCTGGCCCGCGGCGAGCTGGACCGGGCCCGCGAAGCCTGCGACGAGGGTTTCGAGATCTTCAGCCGGCTCAACGACGAGCAGCGCCAGGCCGAAGCGCTGAAGTTCTACGGCGTCATCTACCGCGAGAGCGGAAAGCTTCACCTGGCCACCATCCACCTGCAGCGCGCCGTCGGAATCACGCGCGACACCAGCCCCCTGCTCGAGGCCGAGGCCCAGCGCGAGATGGCCCGCGTGCTTCGGCAGCAGGGCCGCAACCGGCAGGCGCTGGAGGCGCTCAACCGCTCGCACGCGCTGTTCACCAGCCTGCAGGCGCGGCCGGACCTGGCCGACATCGACAGCCGCGTCTCGGAGCTGGAAGAGGAGTTCCTGTCGCTGGTGCGCTTCTGGGGCGAGTCCATCGAGGCCAAGGACCACTACACGCTGGGCCACTGCGCGCGCGTGGCCGACTACGCCTGCCGCATCGCCGAGCGGGCGGGGATGACGGACCGCGAGCTGACCTGGTTCCGGATGGGGGCCTTCCTTCACGACGTGGGGAAGACCGAGGTGCCCGAGGAGATTTTGAACAAGCCGGGAAGGCTGACCGACGAGGAACGGGCGACGATGGAGCGCCACACCGTCATCGGCGACGAGATGCTGGCGCCGGTGGAGTTTCCCTGGGACATCCGCCCGATGGTGCGAAGCCACCACGAGCGCTGGGACGGCAGGGGCTATCCCGACCAGCTGGCGGCGGAGGCCATCCCCCGGTCCGCCCGCATCCTGCGCCTGGCCGACGTCTTCGACGCCCTGACCACCGCCCGCAGCTACCGCGCGCCGCTGACCCCGGAGCAGGCCCTGGGCATCATGCGCGACGACCAGGGCTCGTTCGATCCCGAGCTGTTCCAGATCTTCCTGGACCTGTACGACGAGTTCGCCCCCACGGCCGCCGAAGCCGCCTCTTCCGTCTCGGTTTGACGCTCAGATTGCGCCAGCGCGCGTACCGCTACGCCGCCGCGGGCTCCGGAACGTCGTCCACGGCCAGGCCCCGGGTGCGCAGCAGGCGCTCCACCGCCTCGCCGATCTTGTTGTTGGGAGTGGATGCACCAGCGGTGAGCCCCACGGTCAGCGGTCCGGGAGGCAGCCAGTCCTCTGCGACCACTTCGGGCGCGTCCAGCGGGGTGCCGGCCGGCTTGAAGCGGATGGTGCCCGCCTCGGGGTCGATGCACGAAGCGTCGGCCACGTGGAAGGTGACGGTGTGCTGGGCGCAGAGCACCGCCAGGTGGTGGGTGTTCGACGAGTTGTAGCCGCCGATGACCACCATCACGTCGGGCGGGCCGTCGGGGCCGTCCACCAGCTGGTGCACGGCGTCCTGCCGCTCCTGCGTGGCCGAGCAGATGGTGTCGAACGAGCGGAAGTGCTGCGACAGGTCGAACCCCGGCTCGCCGCCGTACCGCCGGGCGAGCGACCGGCCCACCTCGGCGGCGATGTCCAGCGACTCGCCCGAAAGCATGGTCGTCTGGTTGGCCACACCGATGCGCCGCAGGTGAAGGTCGGGATCGAACCCCGCCGACGCCTTGGGGGTGAAGTGCTCCAGGAACTCGGCGCGGGTCATGGCGCCCGGCGCCTGCTCGATGTAGTCCGTCACCCGCCGCGCCTCGGGCATGTCGCGCACGATCAGGAAGCGCCCCTCGGGGTACTTGAGCGCCTGGCTGGCCGTGGCGCGCGTTTCCTCGTGCAGGTACTTGCCGTGGATGAGCGCCGTAAAGCCGTCCCGCGCGTACTGCTCCACCCGCTTCCACACGTTCAGCACGCTGCCGCAGGTGGTGTCGACCAGGATGCAGCCCACGGCCTGCAACCGCCGGAAGTCGGCGACCGTGGCGCCGAAGGCGGGAAGGATGACCACGTCGTCGGGGACCAGCCCGGCGAAGTCGAAGGCGCCCTGCTCGTCGGGATGCAGGAACACCACACCCATCTCCGTCAGGCGGCGATTGACGTGGGGGTTGTGGATGATCTCGCCCAGCAGGAAGATGCGGCGCCCGGGAAACTGGGCGCGCGTCTCGTAGGCGTATTCCACGGCCCGGTCCACGCCGTAGCAGAAGCCGAACTCCTCCGCCAGCCGCACCGTCACCTGCCGGCTTCCCTCGCCCCAGGTTTCGCGGTACCCGCGGGCGCGGATGCGCTCCACGAGGGTGCTGTGGTACTCGGACCGGATGAGGGGGGCGACCTCTTTCTTGAGGCCGAACCCGCGGCGGAAGTAGGTTTGCTCCATCGGTCGGTGCACGGTTCCGGGCGGCCGGAAGCGTCTGCTCCGGCAAGCTGAACGCTAACGGAACGGGGGCGCGGATGCAACCGTCCAAAGCCCTTGGCGCGCCGGTACTTGACGGGCCCGGGAATGCTTCTTGCCCGCCCGCGGGCGCCGGCCGCGCCTGGGCCGGACCCGATCGACCGCACGTTTACTCCGTACTCCAAGTACTTCGGTGGCCAAGCCCGGAAAAGGACAGAAGCTCGGAGGCGCGCCGCGCACGGGCAGGTGGACCAAGCAGCCGGAGGAAAAGCGGCTGGGCGGCCGGTACCGCGACTCGCTGATCGGGCTGGCCGTGGTGGGGGTGATGCTGATCGCCGGGCTGGGCGCCTACATGGTGTGGGCGCACCTGCAGCTGGGCGCCGGGCTGCTGAAGCAGGAGGCGCAGGCGCGCCGGCGCCCCGACTGGGTGCCGCTGTCGCAGCTTCCGCCCCACGTGCGCGAGGCGTTCCTGACGGTGGTCGACACCACCTCCACCCTGCGCCAGCCCGGCTACCTGCGCAGGCAGCGCCCCTCGCTCGCGCGCGACCTGGTGCGGCAGGTGCACCAGCTGGAGCCCGGGGTAAAGGGCCAGGCCAGCGAGGTGGCCATGGCGCAGCTGCTGGAAGCCGAGCGCTCGCCCGGACGGCGGCTGGAACTGTACCTGAACCGGGTGTACCTGGGGCGGACGGAAAGCTGGCCGCTCTTCGGGGTGCACCACGCGGCCATGGAGTACTTCGGCAAGGACGTGCGGCGGCTGACGCTTGGAGAGGCGGCCACGCTGGCCGGCATCCTCCTTCCGCCGCGGGTGCTTGACCCGGAGGCGGCGCCCGGCCCGGTGGGCGCGCGCCGCAACGAGGTGCTGCGGCTGATGCACGGCGGCGGGCGGATCACCGACGCGCAGCTGGCCGCCGCGCTGGCGGAGCCGCTGGGCTTTCAGCCGGGCGAGGACTACGCGCCCATGACCCGGCCGGTGGACTGGAGCCCGGAGGCTCCCGTCATCCGTCTTCCCGAGGCGCTGCGCCCGAAGCTGGATTCGCTGCCGCCGGCGCCGCAGCCGTAGTGTCGGCCGGGGGGGCGGGCGGGGCCTCGGGACGCGACAGGTGCATCTCGATCAGCCGCCACGTTCCCTCCTGCCGCGCGAACACCCCCGACACCCGCAGACGCTCCGCCTGGCCGCCCTGCGCTACCGGAAACAGCTCCAGGTGGGTGGCGAACCAGCCGGTGCCGTCCTGGGCATCGGCTTCTACGTGCAGGTCCGGGGTGCGCGCCACGGCTCCCGTGGGCAGCGCCAGGGCGTCGAGGGTGGCGCGCAGCCCGTCGGGGCCCAGCAGGGCGCGCCCGTCGTTGGCCCGCGGCCCCATCACGTGCGCCGTCCCCACCGGCGCCAGTGCATCGACGGCGCCGCCGCGGTCGCCGCGCAGCAGCGCCTCGCGAAAGGCACCCACCCGCGCCGCGATCTCCTGTTCGGCGTCGCGCTGCTCCACGGCGCTGGGGTCGCGCGGGTTCAGCACCCGCGCCGGGGTCTGGTTGACCTCGCAGGCGGCCAGCGCCAGCAGGGCGGCGGGCAGGGCAAGTCGGTGCACGGCTGTGGTCCGGGTGCGGGTACGCGTTCGGTGAACCGACAAGATGGCTGGCGGGTACAGGGTGTCAAGCTCCCGCGCCGCGTCTTGACGCGCGCGGCCGGTTCCATCATCGTCACAGCAGTCCCGTTCCGCTCAACCGAAGTGGTCGATCCCCGATGATCTGGTTCGGCAAGCCGCTCAACGAAGTCCTGTTCACGCCCCCGTCCGGCGTAAACCCCATCGGCGACGAGAGCACGCGGATGGAGCACGCGCTGCGCTGGGTGGCGGCGCGCGACCCGCACCTGGAGGGCGACGCGCTGGTGGACGCGCTGGCGGCCACGGGATGGGTAGACCGGCCCACCGCGTCGCGCCTGCTCCCCTGCTACCGCCACTTCGACGCCGACCGCTACTTCGGCGAGGCGCTGCGCAGCCTGTCGTTCCGCGGCCCCACCGCCGCCGGCGAGTTCCGCCAGCGCATCGGCCGGGTGATGGAAGACATGACGGGCGCCGCGGCGCTGGGCTCGCTGGGCCCCGAGGAGTGCGTGCGCTTCGGGCACGGCGAGCGGCTGGGCGTGGTGCTGGCCTATCCGCAGGTGCAGTTCACGCTCGGCGGCGATGCGGCCAAGGCCGTCGCCGCCGCCGTGGACGAGATGCCCGACGCGCTGGTGATCGTCGCACGCAACTTCCAGGAGAACACCGCGGCCCAGCTGGCGTCCATGCTGGAGGGGACGGAGGTGCCGGGAACGCTGGTGACGGTGAACCTGCTGCTGGGCATGCGCGCCACCACGCTGCGCTACCAGCCCGGCGGCGAGCGGGTGATGGGCTTGCTCGGCAGCGGCCGCACCCTGCGCTCCCGCGACATCGCGGTGCTGGGGAACCGCAACTAGGGCGGATCCAGGTCCACGGACGAGCGAGGGGCGGGCCGGCGCGCTGCCGG
>NZ_DATBNB010000368.1 GCF_036554565.1 Longimicrobium sp.
ATGTCTGCATCTTGTGGCGCGGGTGATGCGTCATGCCGTTCTGTCGAGGACAACCGTTTCCCGAACGGATGGCGAAGATGTTGCATTCGCGGCGATGTGGACGATTCGTACGTCGCCCAGCCACCAGCAAGCCCAGGTGCCGATGACCGCCTCCGTGCTTTCCAGGCCCACGCGCGCGCTCCCCGCCGGGGCGCGGCTGATCGCCCTGGCCCCGGACGCCGCGTACGCCGTCCGCGTGCTGGCCGCCGCGGCCGGCGGCGCAGCGCTGGGCACCTTGGCAGCCGACGGGGAAGACCCGTCGGAGCACATCGTACGGGGCGCGGCCTCGCTTTCCCGCCAGATCGTGGCGCACGCGCTCGGGGCCGCCGATGCCGCGCCGGCCGTGAGCCTGGCCGCGTCCGCGCGAGAGCTGGAGCGGCTGATCGACCGGGTGCGGCGGATGATTCCCGCCAGCGCGGCCGAACTGATTCCCTCCATCGACGATCCCCCGCTGCCGCTGGCCGACGAGTGGCTGCGCGAGGCGGCGCTGGAACGGCACGAGCATGCGCTGATGCTGCTGGGGCACCCGGAATACGAGTTGGTGCTGGGTACACGCGCCCTGCACCCGGCCGAGGCGCTGGCACGCACGGCCGAGCGGGTGCTGCACGGCGTGGAGGGGTGGGCCTCGCACGACGAGCTGCTGGAGCTGGAAGTGGAGGCGTCCTACTGGTTCAGCGAGCGCTGGGCCGCCGATGCCGACCTGGAGAGCGAGCGCGGGGAGCGCTCGGTGACGCGGCGGATGGAGTGGGTGTTCGCCGACCGCCGCACCCTCGGCTTGGGCGAGCCGATCCTGGCCTCGCTGTTGGCCTCTGCCGACGCGGAGGGATGGACGCCCGCGCGGCGGAGGGCGGCGCGCGCGCTGGTGGATTCGGACGCGGACGCATGGCACGTATTCCGGAGCACGGGCCACGAGACGGCGCTCGCGCGGTCGCTGACGAACGGACGGGAGATCGCGGTCCGCGACCCCAACGGCGAGGCGCTTCCCGGACGCGTGGTGATGGGCCGGGCGCTGCCTTTGGGAGACGAGCACGTGTTCGCGCTCTCCACCGAGCTGGTGGCGGCCGACGATCCCGCCGACCTGCGCGCGCTGACGGCGGACGTGCGCGCCTTTGCCACGTCGGGGCGGCTGCCCCTCGCCATGGCCGTGGAAGCCACCATCGCCGATGGCCTGTTCGGCGCCCGCATTCCCCGCCCCGTCCCCGCCGCCGAGGATGCGGACGCGGCCCTGGCCCGCATCGACGAAGGATGCGACCTGCTCCTCCGCCGCGGCGTGGCGCGCACGCTGGACCCCCAGGGCGGCGCGCCCCGCCCGCCGACGGGCACCTCGCGAGACCTGCTGGCGCTCCCCGACGACCCGGTGATCGCGGCGTGGATGTCGGCGCTGGTGTCGGAGAGTTCGCGCGAACGGCAGTACTCACAGCCAGTGCGCCGGCCAATGTGAGGCCACGCCGCTTCTCCCGCGAACGGCACAGGGGAAAGGGAGCCAGTGCCGCGCGCTTCGATGGCTGTGGATGCGCAGGCGGAGGGTGATCGCGGGGTGTGGGGCAATTCGATGGTTCCGGCGCAGTCCCCGGCTGCCCTCTCCCCCCGGCCCCCTGTCCTGCAAGGCCGCAAGCGGGAGAGGGGGAGAACTGCACCAAGCCCCGGCCGCGCCCCAACTTCAACTCACATCCAAGCAGGCCAGTCTGCGAAGGCAGACTTCGTGTGGTTGTTGCAGCGAATTCATTCGCCCGACGGAGCCAAGGCCTCCCCACCCGAGACCGGGTTAACCCCGCACTAACGCACTAAACGCACTCCCGCACTCACGCACTCCCCCCCGACCTACCGCCGCCCCGGACCCCGGTACCGGTCCCGGCCCATGCCCAGGACACGCCGTGTGTACCCGTTCTCCGGGTTGCGGCCCGAGCGCAGGTCCCGGTCGACGGCGCCTTCGCCGCGGTTGTACGCCAGAAGCGCCAGGCGCACGTCGCCATCGTACTTGTCGATCAGCCGCCGCAGGTATCCAAAGCCGACGCGCAGGTTGGGCTCGGGCTCCAGGATGCGCTCGCGCGTCGTCATCCGCCGGTCCAGCCAGCGCGCCGTCGAGGGCATCAGCTGCGTGTAGCCCAGCGCGCCGGCGTGGCTGCGCGCGCGGGGGTTGAACGCGCTTTCCGCCCGCACCAGGCGAAAGCCCAGCTCCGGGTCCAGCCCCTGGCTTTCGGCGGCGTCGTGGATGGTGCGTGCCAGCTGGGGCGAGATGCGGAACTGCATGGCGAACGCGAACGGGCCGCCGCTCATTTCGCGCACCTGCCGCGCGCGGTCGCGCACCCAGCGCCAGAAGTCGCGGTTGATGGTCTCGGCGGCGTCGGCACTTGCGGGCGCCACGGTGGCGCTGTCGGCGTGCTGGGCGCGGGCGGGCGCGACCCAGGCGGCCAGTGCCAGGGCGGCCACCAGCGCGGGAACTCGCAGCGCGCCGGAGAGTGGCCGCGTTCGATCGGCTGTCGTGCTCAAGTCGTTTCCTCCTTGTTTTCGGCTCAGCCGGGGATGAACAAGCCGCACAACGTGCACGCCACGGCCTTCCACGTCAACCCGTCATCCGCCGCGTACGAGGTTTG
>NZ_DATBNB010000369.1 GCF_036554565.1 Longimicrobium sp.
AGGCGGTGGGCATCGTCCTCCGTCATCCCCTTCGCGCGGCGGCGTTCGAAGAGGAGCGACGCCAGCCTGGGCCGGCGCGCGTCCGCCGCCGGATCGAGCACCTCCACCTCCCCCGCGCCGAGCCGCGTCAGTTCCGCCGCGATCTCCGGCCCGCCCACGACGAGCGGGCGCGCGAGGCCGTCCGCGTGCAGCCGGGCGGCGGCCACCAGCGTGCGCTCGTCCGCGCCCTCGGGAAGCACGATGCGGCGCGGGTTTGCCCGCGCCCTGGCGTGAACCGAATCCAGGAAGCTCATCGCGCGCCGAAGCGCTCCGTCAACCGGCGGAGGACGGCGGGGGAGACGAACGGGGTGACGTCGCCGCCCAGCGAGGCGATCTGCCGCACCAGCGAGGACGAGAGGTACGAGTGCTCCAGGTCCGGCGCCAGGAACACGGTTTCCATCGCCTCCCACAGCTTGCGGTTCATCAGCGCCATCTGGAACTCGTATTCGAAGTCCGAGACGGCGCGCAGCCCGCGAACGATGATGGTGGCGCCCTGCGACTTGGCGAAATCCACCAGCAGCCCCTGGAAGGCCATGGGCTGCACGCGCGGCTCGTCGGCGAAAGTGTCGCGGATCATCTCCACGCGCTCCTCGACGCTGAACATCGCGCTCTTCACCTGCGTGGCGCTGTAGGCCACGGCGACGATCACCCGGTCCGCAAAGCGAAAGCTGCGGCGGATGATGTCTTCGTGGCCCAGGGTGACGGGATCGAACGATCCGGGACAGACCGCGATGCGCTCTGCGCTCATTCGGGCGCCGGGATGAAGGTGAGCTGGGTGTCGCCGTAGCGGCGGGTGCGCGCGCCGGGAAGTTCGGGTAGCTCGTCGTCACGGCCGTGCTCCACGCACAGCAGCCCGGCGAACGGTATGGCGGCGAAGGCCTGCACGATGGCTTCGGCGAATCCCTGTCCGTACGGCGGGTCGGCGAAGGCCACGTCGAAGCCGCCGGCATCCAGGCCCGCGACGTACTTCACCGCGTCGGCCTTGACGATCTCGATGCGATCACCGGCATCCAGGGCAGCGACGTTGTCGCGCAGCACCTTGAGCGCACTAGCGGCCTGTTCGACGAAGACGGCGTGCTCGGCGCCGCGGGAGAGCGCCTCCAGCCCCAGCGCGCCGGAGCCGGCGAACAGGTCCAGCACGCGCGCGCCGGGCAGGTACGGCGCCACGACGGACATCCACGCCTCGCGGACGCGGTCCGTCGTGGGCCGCGTAGCCCGCCCCGGCGGCGCCGCGATGCGCCGTCCGCCCCACTCCCCCGCGACGATCCTCACCGGCACCCGCTGGTTGTGGGTCCCCCTCCCCCGGCCCCTCCCCCGCAGACTGCGCGGGAGAGGGGGGAACGTCGATTGGCGTCTCGTTCGGGGTCGGTGCATGCCCTCGGGGGCCCCTCCCCCGGCCCCTCCCCCGGCAAACTGCGCCGGGAGAGGGGGGAACTTCGATTGCGTTTATTCCGACGGGCGGAGGTCGACGAGCTTGGCCTGCACGCGCGTTTGGCCGTTGTAGTGGTTCTCCTCCAGCTTGAACGCCACGTCCAGCAGCGACGCGCCGAAGCCCGGCTCCTCGCAGCGGTCCGCCATGTTGAAGCCGATGGCGTCCAGCTTCGCTCCGTACGCGCCCAGCGTGAGCTTCAGGTGCCCCTTGCCGACCACCTTCTGGTCCACGACCGCCACGCCGCGCGCAGCGAAGACGGGCGTGGCGTTCCCAGCGCCGAAGGGGCCCGCGTGCTTGAGCATGCGGACGAGGTCCAGGTCGGCGTGGCGCAACTCCATTTCCAGGTCGATGCGCACCTCGGGAACCAGGTCGTCTTCCGTGAGCGCGGCGCGCGCGGCGTCGTTGAAGGCGTCGCGGAAGGCGTCGACGTTCTCGCGGCGGATGGTGCACCCGGCCGCCACGCGGTGGCCGCCGAAGCGCTCCAGGTGGTGGCCGCAGGCGCGCATGGCATCGTACAGGTGGAAGCGCGAGATGGACCGGGCGCTTCCCTTTCCTTCGCCGTGCTCGTCCAGCGCGATCATCACCACGGGGCGATGGAGGCGTTCCACCAGCCGCGACGCCACGATGCCGATCACGCCCGGGTGCCAGCCGTCCTGCGCCAGCACCACGCCGTACTGGCGATCCGGATCGTACCCGAACTCCAGGGCCGCCATCGCCTGCTTGAGCGTTTCACCCTCCACCGACTGCCGCCAGCGGTTGTCCGACTCCAGCGACTGGGCGATCTCGTCCGCTTCGCGCGGATCGTCCGTCAGCAGCAGTTTTACGCCGCGCTGCGCCTCGCCCATCCGTCCCACGGCGTTGATGCGGGGCGCCAGCTGGAACGCTACTTGGGTGGAGGTGAGTTCGCCCTTGTCCATCAGCCCCGTCACCCGAAGCAGGGCGCGCAGGCCGGGGTTGGGCGTTTCGCGCAGCACCTTGAGCCCCCAGCGCACCAGCGCGCGGTTCTCTCCGGTCAGCGGCGCCACGTCGGCGATGGTGGCGATGGCCACGAGGTCGAGAAAGCTGAACAGCTTCTCGACCGGGTAGCCGATCTCGGCCGCCAGCGCGCAGCAAACCTTCCACGCCACGCCTACCCCGGCCAGCCCCTTGTCGGGATAGCCGCAGTCCACCCGGTTGGGGTTCACGGCGGCAACCGCGGCGGGAAGGGTGGGTCCGGGCGTGTGGTGGTCGGTAACGATGACGTCGATTCCCGCGGCACGCGCGCGGTCGATGGACGCGTGCGCCACGATCCCGCAGTCGCCGGTGAGGATGAGCGTGGAGCCCATCTCGGCGGCGGCGCGGATGCCGGCGTCGGAAAGGTCGTAGCCGTCCTGGATGCGGTGGGGAACGAACGGAAGCGCCACGGCGCCCATCATCCGCAGGGCGCGGACGTAGAGCGCGGTGGCGCAGATGCCGTCGACGTCGTAGTCGCCGTGGACCAGGATGATCTCGCGCCCGTCGATGGCCTTCTTCAGCCGCGCGACCGCGTCTCCAATCCCGGCGAGCGCCGTGGGGGCGTGGATGTGCCCGGGGCTGGGGCGCAGAAATCCGCGCGCCGCGTCTACCTCGCTATGGCCGCGAAGCACGAGCAGGCGGCAGAGCGGCGCCGGCAGGCGAAGCTCGCGGCAGAGGCGGTCGACGGCGGCCGGGTCGGGCGAGGGCGAAAAGACCCAGCGGCGGGCGGCAAGGACGGCTGACATTGTAAAAAGCTAGCCGCGTGCACGCCGAACACGCAACCCGATTCACGGTCCGCCACCGCGCGTGCGGAGCTAGTGCGCGAAGAAGTAGAGGACGGAGGCGGCCACCACCAGCACGGAAACGATGAGCGTAACCACCTGGGCTACGCTGCGCCCCGGGCCGGGCACGGGGTCCTTCTGCTGCGGGACGGGCTGCGACCCTCCCTGGAACGGCGGGTCCTTGCGGTCTTCGGCCACGTTGGTCTGCTCCGGCGCGGTGGTTGGATTTCGGTGCACGTGCGGCCCGGCCCTGCGCAACGGACATGCCGGGGAGGTCGCGCAGTCAGAACCAGCGGCGGGAGGCCGAGGCGACAAATATCCGTCCGAGGGTGCTGGCGCGGGCTCCGATCTCGCCTACTTTCGTACGTCGCCATTCACTCGATCAGGCACTCCCGACCTTTCATGACGCTCGATCCGCCCAACCTCACCACCGAGCGCGTCATCGTGCGCATGGCGCAGCCGGACGACGTTCCCGCCATCGCCCGCTACTTCGTCGAGAACCGGGAGCACCTGGCGGCGTCGCGCCCGCTGATGGCGCCCGAGTTCTACACCGAGGCGTTCTGGGCCGTGCAGGTGCGCGCCAACGCCGCGGAGTTCCGCGAGGGCAAGAGCGTGCGGCTGTTCCTGTTCGACCGCGCCCACCCGGACCGCGTGATCGGCAACGCCAACTTCACGCAGATCTTTCGCGCGCCGGCGCACTACTGCGTGCTGGGCTACGGGCTGGACAAGGCGTACGAGGGCCGCGGCATGATGCGCGAAGGGCTGGAGGCGGCGCTCGGCTACATGTTCCGTGACCAGAACCTGCACCGAATCGAGGCCAACTACGTGCCCCGCAACGAACGAAGTGGCGGCCTGCTGCGGCGCCTGGGCTTCGTCGTGGAGGGCTTCGCGCGCGACTACCTGCTGCTGAACGGAAAGTGGGAAGACCACGTTCGGACGAGCTTGACGAACCCGGATTGGCGGCCGTGGTGAGGGGAGTGCGTGAGTGCGTGAGTGCGTGAGTGAAAGAACTCACCCCCGAGCGGATGTCCGTTCGGGGGTGAGTGCGTTTGGAATAGCCTCAGCGGGGTGGCGCGGGGAACCGGATGGTGTCCCGCGGGGCGTTCGGGCGCGGCAGCGGTGCCGGCGGCGGCGTTTCCTCGCGCGGCTCCGGGATCGTTTCCCGCGGGGTTGGCGCGGGCGGACGCTGGGCCGGGGGCCGCTGGGCCGGCGGGCGCTGCTGAACGGGCTGCCGCGGCTGAGGCGCGGGCGGGCGCGGCTGCGTGGCCGTCGGACGCTGCGGCTGCGTCACCGGCGGACGTTGCGGCTGGGCGGCCGGCGGCGTCCCGGGCTGCGCGGCGGGTGGTACCGCGCCTGGCATCGGCTGCCCCGGTGCCGGCTGCGTTCCGGCCGGGGGCACCACCACACCCGCGCGGCGGAGCGAATCCATCCGCAGGCTGTCCAGGCGCGTCGAGTCCACCGGAACGTAGATGGGCGCGCCGCCCAGCAGCCGGCGGAACGGCGGCCCGCTCACCCGGCGCACCAGCGCGGCGCGCGTTCCCCGGGGCCAGCTTTCCACCGCGCTCTGGAAGGTGGTCAGCTCCACCCACAGCGTGTCGCGACGAACGTGGCCCGCCACGAACTGCCCCGTGCCCGCGCTGAACAGCACCAGCGAGATCGCGCTGTCGCGGCGCACCTCGCCCGCGATGGGAAAGGCCACGCCGGCGCGAAGGTACTGCCCTGCGATGGAATCCAGCCGCTGCGTCGCGATCTGGAAGTCGCCCGGGGGCGTCAGCGCGTACACCTTCTCGCGCACCAGCGCGGTGTCGGAGGCGGGGATCTCGAACCCCGCGAACCGCCACAGCCCGCGCACCTCCGGCAGGCCAGCGCGCGCCTCCGGCGACGGGCGCTGCAGGGGCGGAAGCGGCTGAACCTCCACCGACTGCGCTTCCTCGCACGCGCCCGCGGCCATCGCCGCGCAGCAGACCAGCATCGCTCCCCGCCGTGCTCGCACCTTGTTTCCTCTTCCCCGTGATTTTGACCGCCGCCGTTCCGCGCGCGAACCTCGCATCCTCCGTGCCCGGCACGCAAGTTTCGC
>NZ_DATBNB010000370.1 GCF_036554565.1 Longimicrobium sp.
AGCTCGCCGTAGGTGAGCGACACGTCGCGGAAGCGCACGGCCACCGCCCCCGGCGTGCGCGCCGCCTGCTCCTCGAACAACTCGTGGATGCACCGCTCCGCCGGATACTGCGCTTCGGTCCGGTTCCACTCCTCCAGCACAAGCGCGCGCTCCCCGTCGCCGAGCAGTTCCAGCCGCGAGAGCTGCACGTCCGCATCCCCGACGACCTGCTCCAGCACCCGCTCCAGGTGGCCGAGCATCCGCACGACCGTGCCGCGCTCGAAGAGGTCAGTGCTGTAGTTCAGCGCGCCATGCAGCCCCTGGGCAGTCGCCGTCAGGGCCAGCGAGAGATCGAACTTGGCGCTCTCGAGCTCCGCATCGACTCCGCCGACCCTCAGCCCGGGAAGAGCGCTTCCCCCGGCGACGTTCCCGGCGTTCTGCACCGTGAACATCACCTGGAAGAGCGGCGAGTGGCTCAGGCTCCGCTCCGGCTGCAGCTCGGCCACCAGCTTTTCGAAGGGCACCTCCTGGTGCTCGTACGCACCCAGCGTCGCCTCGCGCACCTGCCGCAGCACGCCGCGGAAGCTCGGATCTCCCGAGAGGTCGGTACGCAGCACCAGCGTGTTGACGAAGAAGCCGATCAGCGCCTCCACCTCCTCGCGCGTCCGTCCGGCGATGGGGCTTCCCACTACCACGTCGTCGCTGCCGGCGTACCGGCCCAGCAGCACCTGGAACGCGGCCAGCAGCGTCATGTACAGCGTGGCGCCCTCGCCGCGCCCCAGCGCCCGCACCCGCTCCAGGAGCTCCGGCGAGAGCTCCACCGGCACCGTCGCGCCCCGGAACGTCTGCACCGCCGGGCGCGGATGGTCCGTCGGCAGCTCCAGCAGCCCCGGCGCGCCCGCCAGGTGCTCCTTCCAGTACGCCAGCTGCCGGTCCAGCACCGCTCCCGCCAGCTGCTGGCGCTGCCACACCGCGTAGTCGGCGTACTGCACCGCCAGCTCCGGCAGCGGCGATTCCCGTCCGTCGCGATACGCCGCGTACAGTGCCGACAGCTCCCGGACGAGCACCCCCATGCTCCACCCGTCGCTGACGATGTGGTGCATGGAAACCAGCAGCACGTGGTCTTCATCGCCCAGCCGCAGCAGCGTCGCACGAAACAGCGGCCCCGCGGCGAGGTCGAACGGCCGTGCCGCCTCTTCCCCGGCGCGCCGAGCCACGGCCGCCTCGCGATCCGCCTCGCCCAGTGCCGACAGGTCCTCCACCGGCAGGGCAAAGGCGCGGAAGGGGGCGATCACCTGCACCGGCAGGCCGTCCACCTCGGCGAACACCGTCCGCAGTACCTCGTGGCGCCGGACGATCTCGCCCAGGCTCCGCTCCAGCGCCGCCTCGTCCAGCGCACCCCCCAGGCGCCATGCCACGGGAACGTGGTAGGTGGCGCTTCCCGGCTCCAGCCGGTCGATGAACCAGAGCCGCTCCTGCGCAAAGGACAGCGGCAGCGCTCTCGTGCGCTCCACCGGCACCACGGGCGGCAGCACCGGGAGCTCCGCCCGGCGCATCTCCTCCACCCACCGCGCCAGCTCCGCCACCGTGGGCCCCTCGAAGAGCGCCCTCAGCGGCACCTCTACGCCGAACACCTCGCGAATGCGCGAAACCACCCGGGTCGCAAGCAGCGAGTGCCCGCCCACCTCGAAGAAGTTTTCCTTTACCCCCACCCGGTCCAGGCGCAGCACCTCGGCCCAGATCCCCGCCAGCACCTCCTCCACGGGCGTGCTCGGAGTGGCGGATGGGTCCTCCGCCGCACCCAGCTCCGGCGCGGGAAGTGCCCGCACGTCCAGCTTTCCGTTCGGCGTCAGCGGGATGCGCTCGAGCGCGACGAACGCCGCCGGCACCATGTACTCCGGAAGGCTCTGCCGCAGGTGCGCGCGCAGTCCGTCCGCATCCACACTCCCCACGACGTACGCCACCAGCCGCTTCTCGCCCGACGCATCGTCGCTCACGATCACCCGCGCCTCGCGCACCTCCGCATGCGCCGAAAGCACCGCCTCGATCTCCCCCGGCTCGATACGGAAGCCGCGCACCTTCACCTGCTCGTCCACCCTGCCGATGAACTCCAGACGCCCATTCGCCTTCCACCGCAGCCGGTCGCCGGTGCGGTACATCCGCGTCCCTGCCTCCGCGGCAAACGGGTCGGCAACGAAGCGCTCCGCCGTCAGCCCCGGACGGTCCAGGTAGCCGCGCACCACGCCGTCGCCGCCCACGTACGCCTCGCCGGGCACGCCCACAGGCACCGGGTTCAGCGCGGCATCGAGCAGGTAGATCCGCTGGTTGCCGGTGGGGCGGCCCACGGAAACCGTGAGCGCGTCCTCGGCCACGTGCGCCACCTGCTCCCACGAGCACCAGGCGGTCGTCTCGGTGGGACCGTACATGTGCAGCAGCCGCTCGGGACCGCCCGCCTTCAGCAGCCGGCGCACGCTGTCGGCATCCACGGCCTGCCCGCCGAAAAGCACCTCGCGCAGCGGGGAGAAGACGTCCGGCTGCTCGCGCGAGAGCTGGTTGAGCAGCGCGGTCGTCTGGTAGAGCGTGGTGATGCGCTCCTCGCGAAGCATCTCGCGAAACGTGGGCGGCGAGAGGAGAACGTCGCGGGGGATGCCGACCAGGGTGGCGCCGTTCAGGAACGCGCCCCAGGCCTCGAACGTCAGCGCGTCGAAGCTCGCGTTCGATGCCTGCGCGATGCGGTCTCCGGGGCCGAACCGCACGTAGTCGGTCTCGACGACGAGTTGCACGACGTGCCGGTGGGCCACCATCACGCCCTTGGGCTTTCCCGTGCTGCCGCTGGTGTAGACGATGTACGCCAGGTTCTCCGCCGTGGCCCCACCGCGAGGCGCGTCGATCGACTCCGACGCGAGGGCGGCCTGGTCCAGGTGGACGACGTCCAGGCCGCCGCCCGCCACCGCCGCCGACAGGCCGCCGCGGCTAAGGAGCACGCGAACGCTGCTGTCCGCGAGCATCAGGCGCAGCCGCTCGGGCGGATAGCCGGGGTCCAGCGGCACGTACGCGCCGCCCGCCTTGAGCACCGCGAGGATGGAGACGATCAGCTCCGCGCTGCGCTCCAGCAGCACGCCCACGCGAGCATCGGGTCCCACGCCCAGGCGGACGAGGTGGTGCGCCAACTGGTTCGACCGCGCGTCCAGCTCCGCGTACGTCAGCGACTCATCGCCCCAGACCAGCGCCACGGCACCGGGCCGCTCCCGCACCTGCGCCTCGAACAGCTCGTGGATGCACACGCCCCGCGGGTACGGGCGCTCCGTCCGGTTCCACGCTTCCAGCACCAGCGCCCGGTCCGCCTCGTCGAGAAGCTCCAGGCGCGACAGCCGCACGTCCGCGTCCGCGGCGACCTGCTCCAGCACCCGCGCCAGGTGGCCGACCATCCGCTCGGCCGTGCCGCGATCGAAGAGGTCGGTGGTGTAGTTCAGTGTTCCGCGCAAGCCGCGGGGTGTCGCCAAGAGCGTCAGGGAAAGATCGAACTTGGCCATCTCCAGGGCTGCACCGACGGCGCCGACCTCGAGGCCCGGAAGAGCGTCCGCCCGGCCCTCGGCAGTGTTCAGTGTGAAAACCACCTGGAACAGCGGCGAATGGCTCATCGACCGCTCGGGCTGCAGCTCGGCCACCAGCTTCTCGAAGGGCACCTCCTGGTGCGCATACGCGCCCAGCGTCGCCTCCCGCACCCGCCGCAGGGTCTCGCGGAAGCTCGGGTCGGCCGAGAGGTCGGTGCGCAGCACCAGCGTGTTGATGAAGAAGCCGATCAGGTCCTCCACCTCGCCGCGCGTGCGCCCCGCGAGCGGGCTCCCCACCACCACGTCGTCGCTGCCGGCGTACTTGCCGAGCAGCACCTGGAATGCGCCGAGCAACGTCATGTACAGCGTCGCGCCCTCGCTGCGCCCCAGCGCCTGCAGCCGCTCCAGCAGCTCCAGGGAGAGCTCCACCGGGATCGTCGCGCCGCGGTACGTCTGCAGAGGCGGGCGGGGGCGGTCCGTGGGCAGCTCCAGCAGCTCCGGCGCGCCCGCCAGCCGCTCCCGCCAATATGTGAGCTGCCGCTCCAGCACCCCTCCCGCCAGCTGCTCGCGCTGCCACACCGCATAGTCGGCGTACTGCACCGGCAGCTCCGGCAGCGGCGACCCACGCCCCTCGCGGTACGCCCCGTACAGCGAGGAAAGCTCGCGGTAGAGCACCCCCATGCTCCATCCGTCGCTGACGATGTGGTGCATCGACAGGAGCAGCACGTGATCCTCGGCGCCCAGCCGCAGCAGCAGCGCTCGGAAGAGCGGCCCCGCGGCCAGGTCGAACGGCTGAAGCGCCTCTTCATCGGCTCGCGCCCTGGCCGCCGCCTCCCGATCCGCCTCCCCCAGCGCCGACAGGTCCTCTACGGGCAGGGCGAACCCGGCGAAGGGCGCGATCACCTGCACCGGCGAGTCGCCCACCTCGCGGAAGACCGTCCGCAGCGCCTCGTGCCTGCGGACGATCTCGCCCAGGCTGCGCTCCAGCGCCGCCTCGTCCAGCGCGCCCACCAGGCGCAGCGCCGCGGGCATGTTGTACAGGGTGCTCCCCGGCTGCAGGCGGTCGATGAACCAGAGCCGCTCCTGCGCGAAGGACAGCGGCAGCGCCCCCGTGCGCTCCACCGGCACCACCGGCGGCAGCACGGGCGCCTCCGCGCGGCGCATCACCTCCACCCGCACCGCCAGCTCCGCCACCGTGGGTCCCTCGAAAAGCGCACGCAGCGGCAGCTCCACGGCGAATACGTCCCGGACGCGCGAGACCACCCGCGTGGCCAGCAGCGAGTGTCCGCCAAGCTCGAAGAAGCTGTCCTCCACCCCCACCCGCTCCAGGCGCAGCACCTCCGCCCAGATCTCCGCCAGCACCTCCTCCACCGGGGTGCGCGGAGCCACGTAGCGCTCCTCCGCCGGGGTGAAGTCCGGCGCCGGCAGCGCCTTGCGGTCCAGCTTGCCATTCGGCGTCAGCGGGAGCGCGTCCAGGAACACGAACGCGGAGGGGACCATGTACTCCGGGAGTTCCCGGAGCAGGTGCTCGCGCGCGGCTCCCGCCTCCATGCCGCCCACGACGTACGCCACCAGCCGCTTCTCGCCGGGCACGTCCTCACGGACCACGACCACACAGTCGGCGACTCCCCCGCTCCGCCGCAGCACCGCCTCGATCTCGCCCGGCTCGATGCGGAAACCGCGCACCTTGACCTGCTCGTCCACCCGGCCCAAGAATTCCAGCTCGCCCCGGGTCCACCGCACCCGGTCGCCCGTCCGATAGAGCCGCGCACCGGCGTCCCGCCCGAAGGGATCGGGGACGAACTTCTCCGCCGTCAGCCCCGGCCGGCCCAGGTAGCCGCGGGCCACCCCCACGCCGCCCACGTACAGCTCGCCAGCGACGCCGATCGGGGCCGGCCGCCCGCCCGCGTCCAGCACGTACACCCGCACGTTCTCCAGCGGGCGGCCGATCGCCGGGGCACGCCCGTTTGCCTCGCAATGGGCGGAGGTCGCGCAGACCGTGACCTCCGTCGGGCCGTAGGCGTTCACGAAGGTTCGGCCATCGCTCCACCGCTCCACCGTGGCGGCGTCCACCGCCTCGCCCGCGCTCACCACCGTGCGCAGCTCCGGCAGGTCGTCGGGGGGAAGGATGGCGAGCACCGAGGGCGGCAGGGTGGCCACGGTCACCCGCCCGCGCCGCAGTGTTTCCAGCAGCCCCTCCCCCGGAAGGAGCGCCTCGCGCGGCGCCATCACCAGAATGGCGCCGGCCAGTAGCGCGTCGAACACCTCCGCTACCGCCGCGTCGAAGGAGAACGACGCGAACTGCAGGACGCGGCTGCTGCCGTCGATTCCGAAGCGGCGGGCCTGCGCGTACGCCAGGTTGGGCACGCCGCGGTGCGGCACCATCACCCCCTTGGGCGTTCCCGTGCTGCCTGAGGTGTAGATGACGTACGCCAGCTGGCCGGGCCGTACGGAGGCGGCCGGAGCCTGGGCGCTCTCGGCCTCGATGCGCTCGCGGTCGGCTTCGAGGCAGACGACCTCGGCGATGTGGGGCGGGAGCCCCGCCGGCAGCGGCAGGCGTGTGAGCAGGAGCGGGGCGTTCGAGTCCGCGAGCATAAAGGACAGCCGCTCGGCGGGATAGGCAGGGTCCAGTGGCACGTACGCGCCCCCGGCCTTGAGCACGGCCAGGAGGGACACGACCAGCTCCGGGCTCCGCTCCAGGCAGATGCCCACGCGGGTTTCCGGGCCGATCCCGCGGCGCCGCAGGTGGTTCGCCAGCCGGTTGGCTCGCGCGTTCAGCTCCGCGTACGAGAGCGACTCGTCCTCGAAGCGCACGGCCACGGCGTCGGGCGTGCGCTCCGCCTGTTCGTCGAATAATTCGTGGATGGGGGAATCCGCGGGGTACTCCCCGTCCGTGCGATTCCACTCCTCCACCACCGTGCGGCGCTCCGCCTCCGGCAGCACGTCGAGGCTCCCGATCGCCCGCCCCGGAGCAAGCTCCAGCGCCTGGACCAGCCGCTCCAGTGCCGTGTGCATCATCCGGCACACCCGCTCCGCCTCCGCGGGGGCCGCCACCTGCGCGGTCAGAGAGAACTCCTCCCCCAGGTCGTCCACCGCGAGCACGACGGGGTAGTTCGTCCGCTCCTGTGCGCCGATGCGCCGAATGCCCTCCGTGGCCTGCGCCGCCTGTCCCTCCAGCGAACGCTTCGGCAAGGCGCCGTGGCGATAGTTCAACAGCGAGGTGAAGAGCGGCGCGGGTGCCGCCACGCCGCTGCAGCGCTGCGCCAGTGCCAGCGACGCGTGCTCGTGCCGGAGCAGGTCCGCCAGCAGGGCGTGCGTGCGCCGCACCGCCGCCGCAGCCCCTTCCTCCGCCACGCCGATGCGCACCGGCAGCGTGTTGATCATGGGGCCCATCACCCGGTCCGTCCCCTCCCCGCCCTGCATCCGGCCGAAGAGCACCGTCCCGAAGACCACGTCATTACGGCCGCTCAGCCGCGCCAGCACCTGCGCCCATGCCAGGTGGCACAGGCTCGCCGCGCCCACGCCCAGCGCCCGCGCCCGGCGGCGCAGACGGGCACCCAATTCGGACGCCACCGGAAGCCACGCCTCCTCGATCCCAAGTCCCTCGCCCCACACGTCCAGCATTCCGTACGGCGCCGTCGGCTCCTCCACGTCCTTCAGCATCGCGCGGAAGAACCGCTCGTGCTCCTCGCGGCTCACCCCCAGGCGCGCCCGCGCCACGTAGTTGCGGAAGGGCAGCGGCGCCGGCAGCTCCGACTCCTGACCCCGGAGGTGCGCCGCGATCTCTTCGCGCAGCACCTCCAGCGACTCGTGGTCTTCGGCCACGTGGTGCCAGAGCAGCAGCAGCAGCCACCGGCCACTCGTGCGGTCCTCGGCGATGCACGCGCGTAGCAGCGGCGCCCGGGTCAGGTCCATCCGGTAGTGCCGCGGGTCGTAGCGCCCCCACAGCTGCCGGGGCGCATCTCCTGCCTCCGCATCCAGCTGCACCTCGTCCACCGGGAGCGGCGCCTGCCGCCAAACGACCTGCACCGGCTCGCGCAGCCCCTCCCAGGCGAGTGCCGTGCGCAGGATGTCGTGGCGGTCGATCACCGCCTGCAGCGCCGCCAGGTACTGATCCAGGCGCGCGCGGGCGTCGAACACGGTCAGGCTCGACAGGAGGTACGGGTCCCCCTCCCGCGACAGCAGGTGATGGAAGAGGATCCCCTCCTGCAGCGCAGCCAGCGGGTAGATGTCCTGCACGTTCGCGGCTCCGCCCGGCACCCCCGCCACGACCCGGTCGATCTCCGCCTGGCTCAGCTCCACCAGGGGCAGCATCCCCGGCGTGATGGACACGCACCCGTCCGGGATCGCGTTCGCGGGGATCTCCATGTCCAGGGACGCTCCGCCCACGGCCAGCGCCAGCTCGGCCAGCACCGGCGTGGTGAACAGGGCCCGCACTTCCATGTACAGCCCCACCCGCCGCATCCGCTCGATCAGCCGGATCGCCAGGAGCGAGTGCCCGCCCAGCTCGAAGAAGTGGTCCCACCGGCCGACCCGGTCCACCCCGAGCACCTCGGCCCAGATCTCCGCCAGTGCCGCTTCCACCTCCCCCAGCGGTGCCTCGTAGCCGGCCCGCGCGTACGAACTCCCCTCGGGCGCCGGGAGCGCCTTGCGGTCCACCTTTCCGTTCGCGTTCAGCGGCAGCTGCTCCAGTGCCACGAAAGCCGCCGGCACCATGTACTCCGGCAGGCTCTGCCGCGCGTGCGCCCGCAGCGCCTCGGGTTCGGCGTCGCCGACGACGTACGCCACCAGCCGCTTGTCTCCCGGCTGGTCCTCGCGCATCATCACCCGGACGTGGCGCACCCCCGGGTACGCAGCGATCGCCGCCTCCACCTCGCCCGGCTCGATGCGGAAGCCGCGGATCTTCACCTGGTCGTCCAGTCGGCCCATGAACTCCAGCTTCCCCTCGGCCTTCCACCGCGCCCGGTCGCCGGTGCGGTACATCCGCCCGCCGGGCTCGGCGGCGAACGGGTCGGGGACGAAGCGCTCGGCCGTCAGCCCCGGCCGGCCCAGGTAGCCGCGCACCACCCCCGCGCCCCCGATGCACAGCTCGCCGGGAACGCCCACCGGCAGCGGTTCGCCCGCCGCGTCCAGGACGTAGGCCCGCGCGTTCGGGATGGGCCTGCCGATCAGCACCGTGGGCGCGTCTTCCGCCACCTCGCGCACCTCCTCGAGCGTGCACCACACGGTGGCCTCGGTGGGGCCGTACTCGTGCAGCACGAGCCCCGGCCTCCCGGAGCGCAGCATCTGGCGCACGCTCTCCGTTCCCACGGCCTCGGCGCCGAAGACCAGCTGGCGCAGGCTGGCGTAGACGTCTACCTGCTCCCGCACGTGCTGGTCGAAGAGCGCCGCCGTCTGGTACAGCGTGGTGATCCGCTGCTCGCGCAGCACCCGGCCGAGCGCGGGCGCCGACAGCAGCACGTCGGGGTCGATGCCCACCAGCGTGGCCCCGTTGAGCAGCGCGCCCCAGATCTCGAAGACGGCCGCGTCGAAGCTCACGTTCGACGCCTGCGCCACGCGGTCTCCGGGCTCCATGCGCATGTACTCGATGGCGCACGCCAGCTGCACCACCTCGCGGTGGGCCATCATCACGCCCTTGGGCCGCCCCGTGCTCCCGCTGGTGTAGAAGACGTAGGCCAGGTTCTGCGCCGACGCGTTCGCGGGCGGCGGATGATCCGGCCCGGCGGCGAGCCCCTCCGCCATCTGGTCCAGGCGAACGACGTGCAGGCCCGGGACGTCGATCTCTTCCCGGCCCAGGAGGACGCGCGCGCCGCTGTCGGCCAGCATGAGCTCCATCCGCTCGGCCGGGTAGCTGGTGTCGACGGGGACGCAGCAGCCGCCGGCCTTGAGCACGGCCAGCGTAGCCACCACGTTCTCCACGCTCCGCTCCAGGCGCAGCCCCACGCGGCTTTCCGGCCCCACCCCGAGCCCCGCCAGGTGGTGCGCCAGCCGGTTGGCGCGCGCGTCCAGCTCGCGGTACGTCAGCTCCTCGGCGCCCCAGGCCACGGCCACCGCGTTCGGCGTGCGCCCGGCCTGGGCCTCGAAGAGCTGGTGGATGCTCGCGTCTCGCAGATACTCCGCCTCGGTGCGATTCCACTCCACGACGACCCGGGCACGCTCCTCCGGCCCGGCGAGCGCCAGGCGCGAAAGGCGCACCTCCGGATCGGCGGCCACCTGCTCCAGCACCCGCTCCAGGTGCCCGAGCATCCGCTCGACGGTGCCGCGATCGAAGAGGTCGGTGCTGTAGTTCAGCTCTCCGCGCACGCCCCGGGGGGTGGCCACGAGGTCCAGGGAAAGATCGAACTTGGCGATCTCCATGGCCGCTCCGGCTCCGCGCACCTGGAGCCCCGCGAGACCATCTTCCCGCCCCCCCGCGGCGTTCTGGAGCGTGAACATCACCTGGACCAGGGGCGAGTAGCTGAGAGAGCGCTCCGGCTGAAGCTCGGCCACCAGCTTTTCGAAGGGCACCTCCTGGTGCTCGTACGCACCCACCGTCGCTTCCCGCACCCGCCGCAGCACCTCGCGGAAGGATGGGTCTCCCGAGAGATCGGTCCGCAGCACCAGCGTATTGACGAAGAAGCCGATCAGCTCCTCCACCTCGCGGCGCGTGCGCCCGGCGATGTCGCTGCCCACGACGATGTCGTCGCCACCTCCGTACTTGGAGAGCAGCACCTGGAAGGCGCCGAGCAGCGTCATGTACGGCGTCGCGCCCTCGCTCCGTCCCAGCGCATCCAGCCGCTCCACCAGTTCCGGGGCGAGCTCCACCGGAACCGACGCGCCGCGGAACGTCTGCACCGGCGGGCGGGGGCGGTCCGCGGGCAGCTCCAGCAGCTCCGGCGCTCCCCCCAGGCGCTCCCGCCAGTACGAGAGCTGCCGCTCCAGGGCGGCGCCGGCCAGCTGCTCGCGCTGCCACACCGCGTAGTCGGCGTACTGCACCGCCAGCTCCGGCAGCGGCGACTCGCGCCCCTCGCGATAGGCGGTGTACAGCGCCGACACTTCGCGATAGAGCACCCCCATGCTCCACCCGTCGCTGACGATGTGGTGCATGGAGAGCAGCAGCACGTGGTTCTCGGCGCCCAGCCGCAGCAGTGCCGCCCGGACCAGCGGTCCCGCCGCCAGATCGAACGGCCGCATCGCCTCGTCGGCGGCGCGGCGCCTCACCTCCGCCCTGCCCTCCGCCTCGCCGAGCCCCGACAGGTCCTCCACCGGCAGCGTGAAGCCGCCGAAGGGCGCGATCACCTGCACCGGGGAGCCATCCACCTCCCGGAACGTCGTGCGCAGCGCGTCGTGCCGCCGAACGACCTCGCCCAGCGCCCGCTCCAGCGCCCCCACGTCCAGCGCACCCCCCAGGTGCCATGCGCGGGGGACGTTGTAGGTGGCGCTCCCCGGCTCCAGCCGGTCGATGAACCAGAGCCGCTCCTGGGCGAAGGAGAGCGGAGCGCCGTCGCGTTTGGCGCGGGGGACGATGCCCGACGAGCGGACCTGCCCCTTGAGCATGGCCTCGATGAGCGCGCGCTTGGCGGCAGAAAGCTCCGGGCGCGGACGCTCGACCTTCGGTTCCGAGGCCATCTCAGACTCCTGCAACGGGATTGGACCGGGCCAGCTGCTCGGCCTCGAAATCGGACATGGCGGCTACTGCTTCATAGATGCTGCGCTCGATCTCGCCCGCCATGGCTTCCAGCGTGGGGCTCGCGAACACGGTGCGAATGGAGATTTCCTGGTTGAACGTGGCCCGCACCCGCGACACCACGCGCGTGGCCAGGAGAGAGTGCCCGCCCAGGTCGAAGAAGTTGTCGTGCACGCCCACGCGCTCCAGGCCCAGCACCTCCGCCCAGATCTCCGCCAGCACCTCCTCGACGGGGGTGCGCGGCGCGGCGTACGCGTCGTCCGGCGACGCGAGCTCGGGCGCGGGAAGCGCCTTGCGGTCCAGCTTGCCGTTGGGGGTCAGCGGCAGCGCCGCCAGCACCACGAACGCCGACGGCACCATGTACTCCGGCAGGCTCCGGCGCAGGTGCTCCCGCAACGCGTTCGCCTCCACGCCACCGGCCACGTACGCCACCAGCCGCTTCTCCCCGGGCACGTCTTCGCGGGCCACCACCACGCAGTCGGCGACTCCCTCGCTCCGCCGCAGCGCGCCCTCGATCTCGCCCAGCTCGATCCGGAAGCCCCGGATCTTCACCTGGTGGTCGATCCGTCCCACGAACTCCAGCGTACCGTCGCCCCGCCACCGCATCCGGTCGCCCGAGCGGTAGAGCCGCGCCCCCGGCTGGGCCGAGAACGGGTCGGGGACGAAGCGCTCGGCGGTCAGTGCCGGGCGCGCCAGGTACCCGCGCGTCACCTGCACCCCGCCGATGCACACCTCGCCCGGGGCGCCCACGGGAAGCGGCTCCCCCGCGGCGCCGAGCACGTAGACGCGGACGTTGGCCGTGCCCGCGCCCAGCGGGGGCGGGCGGGTGCCGTCCGCCGCCTCGAACACCGACATGCGGACGCTGGTCTCCGTGGGCCCGTAGCCGTTGAAGAAGCGCCGCCCCGGCGCCCAGCGCGCCACCAGCTCCCCGCCGCACACCTCGCCGCCCACCATCACCGCCCGCAGCACCGGGAGCGGAGCGCACGGGAGGGCCGCCAGCGCGCTGGGGGTGAACTTGGCGTGCGTCACCCGCTCGCGTTCCAGCAGCGACACCAGCTCGTCGCCGGGGATCAGCGCCTCGCGCGGCGCCACCACCAGGGCGGCGCCCGTGGCCAGCGCGGTGAAGATGTCCATCACCGAAGCGTCGAAGTGCAGCGGCGCGAACAGGAGCACGCGGTGCCCGGGAGCGATCTCGTAGATGCGGGAAAAGGCCGCCACGGCGTTGCACACCCCGCCGTGCTCCGCCAGCACCCCCTTGGGCAGCCCCGTGGAGCCGGAGGTGTAGACGACGTACGCCAGGTTGCGCGGCGTCACCCCGGCCGCAGGCCGCGTGGCGGGGAAGCGCGCCAGCTCCTCGCCCGCCTGCACCACCGTGCGCCCCGCCGTCCAGGGACGTGCGGCCTCGGCGCCGCCGGCGACCACCACCCGCACCGACGCCTCGTCGAGCATGAAGGCGATGCGCTCGTCGGGCGCGGCCAGGTCCGCGGCCACGTAGGCGCCGCCCGCCTTCAGGATGCCCAGCAGCGCGGCGATCGCGTCCGGCGACGGCTCCACGCAGAGCGCCACCCGGTCCTCCGGCCGCACCCCCAGCGCGATCAGCTGGTGCGCCAGGCGATTGGCGCGGCGGTCCAGCTCGCCGTACGTCAGCGCGGCACCCTCGAAGACCACCGCCACCGCGCCGGGCGAGCGCGCCGCCTGCGCCTCGAACAGCTCGTGGAGGCACCGATCCGGAATCTCGGCCGCCGTCCGGTTCCACGCCTCCAGCACGAGCGTGCGCTCCGCCTTATCGAGCAGCTGCAGCCGCGAAAGCCGCACGTCCGCATCCGAGGCGACCTGCTCCAGCACCCGCGCCAGGTGGCCGAGCATCCGGTGCATCCTGCCGCGCTCGAACAGGTCCGTGCTGTAGTTCAGCTCGCCGCGCAGGCCCTGGGAGGTGGCCGCGAGCGTCAGGGAGAGGTCGAACTTGGCGCTCGCGAGCTCTGCGCCCACTCCGCTCACCGTCAGCCCCGGAAGAGCATCTCCCTGGCCTCCAGCATTCTGAAGGGTGAACAGCACCTGGAAGAGGGGCGAGTGGCTCAGCCTGCGCTCCGGCTGCAGCTCGGCCACCAGCTTCTCGAACGGCACCTCCTGGTTCTCGTACGCCTCGAGCGTCGCCTCGCGCACGCGCCGCAGCACCTCGCGGAAGCTCGGGTCTCCCCCAAGGTCGGTGCGCAGCACCAGCGTGTTGACGAAGAAGCCGATCAGTTCCTCCACCTCGCCGCGCGTGCGTCCGGCGATGGGGCTGCCCACCACCACGTCTTCGCTGCCGGCGTACTTGCCGAGCAGCACCTGAAAGGCACCCAGCAGCGTCATGTACAGCGTCGCGCCCTCGCTCCGTCCCAGCGCCTGCAAGCCCTCCAGCAGCTCCGGGGAAAGCTCCACCGGCACCGTCGCGCCCCGGTGCGTCTGCACCGGCGGACGGGGATGGTCCGTCGGCAGCTCCAGCAGCGCGGGGGCGTCCGCCAGCCGCTCCCGCCAGTACGAGAGCTGCCCGTCCAGCACCTCACCCCGCAGCTGCTCGCGCTGCCAGACGGAGTAGTCGGCGTACTGCACCGCCAGCTCCGGCAGCGGTGACTCCCCGCCCTCGAGATACGCCGCGTACAGCGACGACAGCTCGCGGTAGAGCACTCCCATGCTCCACCCGTCGCTGACGATGTGGTGCATGGAGAGCAGCAGCACGTGATCTTCGGAATCCAGCCGCAGCAGCGCCCCGCGGAACAGCGGTCCCGCCGCGAGATCGAACGGCCGCACCGCCTCCTCGCCGGCGCGCCGCCGAACCGCCGCCTCGCGATCCGCCTCGCCGAGCCCCGACAGGTCCTCGATCGGAAGCGAAAACCCGCCGAAGGGCGCGATCACCTGCACCGGCGAGCCGTCCATCACACGGAAGACGGTGCGCAGCGTTTCGTGACGCCGGATGATCTCGCCGAGCGCGCGCTCCAGCGCCGCCGCATCCAGCGCACCCCTGAGGCACCGTGCCACGGGGATGTTGTAGAGGGCGCTTCCCGGCTCCATCTGGTCGATGAACCAGAGCCGCTCCTGCGCAAAGGACAGCGGCAGCGGACCCGGGCGCTCGGTCCGCATCACCGGCGGCAGCACCGGCACTCCCGCGCGGCGCATCTCCTCCACGCGACGGGCCAGCTCCGCCACGGTCGGTCCCTCGAAGAGCGCCCGCAGCGGCACCTCTACTCCGAACACCTCCCGGATGCGCGAGACCACGCGCGTAGCCAGGAGCGAGTGCCCGCCTAGCTCGAAGAAGCTCTCCGTGACCCCCACCCGCTCCAGGCGCAGCACCTCCGCCCAGATCCCCGCCAGCACCTCTTCCACCGGCGTCCGCGGCGGTACGTACCGGTCCTCCGCTGACGCGAGCTCCGGGGCCGGCAGCGCCTTGCGGTCCAGCTTGCCGTTGGGCGTCAGCGGCAGCGCGTCCAGCAGGACGAACGCGGACGGCACCATGTACTCCGGCAGGCTCCGCCGTGCGTGCTCCCGCAGGGTGTCGGTCTCCACGGCACCCGCCACGTACGCCACCAGCCGCGTCTCGCCCGCCTCCGCGCGCGCCACGACTACGCAGTCGGCGACGCTTCCGTGGCTGCGCAGAACGGACTCGATCTCGCCCAGTTCGATGCGGAAGCCGCGCACCTTTACCTGGAAGTCCAGCCGCCCCAGGTACTCGATGGCGCCGTCCGCCCGCCACCGCGCCCGGTCGCCGGTGCGGTAGAGCCGTGCGCCGCCTTCGGCCGAGAACGGATCGGGGACGAAGCGCTCCGCCGTCATTGCCGGACGATCCAGGTAGCCGCGCGCCACCTGCACCCCGCCGATGTACAGCTCGCCCGGCACGCCTACGGGGACGGGCTCGAGCGCCGCGTCCAGCACGTACAGCCGCGTGTTCCAGACGGGCCGGCCGATCGGCACCACGTCGGTCTCGTCCTCGCGCGGGCAGGTCCAGCAGCTCACGTCCACGGCCGCTTCCGTCGGCCCGTACAGGTTGGTGAGCACCACGGGGCCGGCGAACCGGTCGTAGAAGCGCCGCACCAGCGCCGGCGGCAGCGCCTCGCCGCTGCAGACCACGTGGCGGAGCGACGCGCAGCGGCCGTCCTCCACCGCGTCGACGAACGGCTGCAGCATCGAGGGGACGAAGTGCAGCGTGGTCACCCGCTCGCGCTCGATCAGGTCGCGCAGGTATGCGGGATCGCGGTGGCCGTCCGGGCGCGCCATCACAAGCCGCGCCCCCTGCTGCAGCGGCCAGAAGAACTCCCATACCGACACGTCGAAGCCGAACGGCGTCTTCTGCAGCACCACGTCGTCCGCGCCTAGAAGGAAGTGCGACTGCATCCACACCAGGCGGTTCACCACGCCCCGGTGCTGGTTCATCACCCCCTTGGGACGGCCGGTGGAGCCGGAGGTGTAGATGACGTAGGCCAGCGAATCCGGCCCGGCGCCGCCCACCGGGTTCTCCGCACTCTCCGCCGCGATCTCCTCCGCTAGCGCGTCCACGGCCAGGACGGTGACGCCCTGGCGCGCGGGCACGACGTCGCGCAGGGCTGCCTGCACCAGCACCAGCGGCACGGCGCTGTCGTCCAGCATGTACGCCAGCCGCTCGGCGGGGAGGCCCGGGTCAAGCGGCACGTACGCGCCCCCGGCCTTCAGTACGGCCAGCAGGGAGACCACCATCTCCAGGCTGCGCTCCATCAGCACGCCCACCCGCACCTCGGCGCCCACGCCGTGGCGGACCAGGTGGTGCGCCAACTGGTTGGCGCGCGCATTCAGCTCGCGGTAGGTGAGCGACTCTTCCTCGAAACGCACGGCCACCGCGTCCGGCGGGCGCGCCACTTGCGCCTCGAACAGCTCGTGGATGCACCGGTCCGAGGGAATCTCCGCTTCGGTCCGATTCCACTCCTCCAGCACCAGCGCGCGCTCCGCTTCGCCGAGCAGGTTCAGGCGCGAAAGCCGCACGTCGATATCGTCGGCAACCTGCTCCAGAATCCGCTCCAGGTGGCCGAGCATCCGTTCGGCCGTGCCGCGCTCGAAGAGGTCGGTGTTGTAGTTCAGCGCGCCGTGCAGCCCCCGGGGGGTTGCCGCGAGCGTCAGGGACAGATCGAACGGCGCGTTCCCGAGCTCCGCACCGACTCCGCTCACGTTCAACCCCGGGATAGCGCTTCCCCGGCCCTCGGCGTCCTGCAGGGTGAACATCACCTGAAAGAGCGGGGAGTGGCTCAAGCTCCGCTCCGGCTGCAGCTCGGCCACCAGCTTCTCGAAAGGCACCTCCTGGTGCGCGTACGCGCCGAGCGTCGCCTCCCGTACCCGCCGCAGGGTCTCGCGGAAGCTCGGATCTCCACCGAGGTGGGTGCGCAGCACCAGCGTGTTGACGAAGAAGCCGATCAGCTCCTCCACCTCTCCCCGTGTGCGCCCGGCGATCGGGCTTCCCACCACCACGTCCTCGCTCCCGGCGTACTTGGAGAGGAGGACCTGGAAGGCGGACAGCAGAGTCATGTACAGCGTCGTCCCCTCGCTCCGCCCCAGCCGCTGGACACGCGCTAGCAGCTCCGGGGAGAGCTGCACCGGAACGGTCGCGCCCCGGTACGTCTGCACCGAGGGGCGGGGATGGTCCGTCGGCAGTTCCAGCAGTTCCGGCGCGCCCACAAGCCGGTCCTTCCAGTACGCCAGCTGCCTCTCCAGAACCTCGCCTTCCAGCTGCTCGCGCTGCCACACCGCGTAGTCGGCGTACTGCACCGGCAGCTCGGCGAGCGGCGACTCACGACCCTCGCGGTGGGCCTCGTACAGCGCCGACAGCTCGCGGAAGAGCACCCCCATGCTCCACCCGTCGCTGACGATGTGGTGCATCGACAGGAGCAGCACGTGATCCTCCGCACCCAGCCGCAGCAGCGCCGCACGGAAGAGCGGGCCCGCGGCGAGGTCGAAGGGCCGCGCCGCCTCCTCCTCGGCACGCCGCCTGACCGCCGCCTCGCGGTCCCCCTCGCCGACCCCCGCGAGGTCCTCCACCGGCAGGGCGAACCCGCCGAAGGGCGCGATCACCTGCACCGGTGAGCCGTCCACCTCGGCAAAAACCGTCCGCAGGGCCTCGTGGCGGCGGACGATCTCGCCCAGCGCGCGCTCCAGCGCCGCCGTGTCCAACGCACCCTCCAGGCGCCGTGCCACGAGGAGGTTGTAGACGGTGCTCCCCGGCTGCATCCGGTCGATGAACCAGAGCCGCTCCTGCGCGAAGGAGAGCGGGAGGGGACGATCACGATCGACAGGCGTGACTGGCTTCAGCGCCGGCACGTCCAGCGCACCCCCCAGCCGCCACGCCATGGGGACGTTGTAGACGACGCTTCCCGGCTCCAGCCGGTCGATGAACCAGAGCCGCTCCTGCGCGAAGGAGAGCGGCATCGTTCCCGTACGCTCCACCGGCATCACGGGCGACAGC
>NZ_DATBNB010000371.1 GCF_036554565.1 Longimicrobium sp.
GCCGCGGTTTCAACCCAGATTCTGCAGTGGAAAAGCGAGCACCGTTTGGAAGTAGTAGAATGTGAGTCACTTCCGCCAAGAAGCAGACCACAAACGACTTCACCCAAACGGTGCTCGCATGAAAGCTATTCCGGCTCGGCCGCACGTACAAGGCTGCACGGCGGCGATCGAGGTGGAGCCTACGAGCGAGCAACTGACCGACGGTGCTGGGCTGGCGCCGTTCCGGGCAGCGTGGGACCGGTTGGGCTGTGGCGCCTGGCTGGATCATGTGCTCGGTAGGCGCGGGCACTACCGGCCGTCGCTGCAGGTTGAGCAGTGGCTTGCGCTGCTGCTGTACGGCGGGTCGTCGATGGACCACCTGCCGCTGCTGGAGAAGCGTGGAGTCCAGGCGCTCTTCGGGTGGGAGGCGGTGGTCAATCCGACGACGTTCGGGCGCTTTCTCCGGCGGACGGGCGAGCATGGGGCGGGTGTGCTGGACGAGCTGCTGCTGAAGACGGTGCGATCCCGGTGGGATGCGGCGGGGCGGGTGCCGCGGGTGGTGATGCTGATGTTCGACTCGACGGTGGTGCAGCGCTACGGGCTGAAGCAGGCGGGTGCCGTCAACGGCTACAATCCGACGAAAAAAGGCCGTCCATCGCATCATCCGATGCTCGCGTTCCTGGACACGGGCGACTGCCTGGGCGTGCGGTGGCGTCCGGGGAACGCCAACACGGCGGCGGGCTTCGAGGAGTGGGTGGAGGAGCTGGTGGGATGGCTCCGGGCGCAGGGAGTACAGCGGATTCTGGTGCGGCTGGACAAGGGCTTCTTCAAGGTATCGCACATCCAGAAGCTGCTGGCACTGGAGGTCGACTTCGTCATGAAGATGCAGGAGTCGAACACCTTGCAGCGCTACAAGAGCCCGTTCGTGCGTTCAGCGGAGGACCCGCGGCTGGAGGTGGCGGAAGGGCGTCGCTGGGACGTGCGGCTACTGAGCGTGCGGCAGTGCGAAGTGCCCCCGGAAGGCGAGTTGGACCTGGGGCACGTGGTCCTGAAGCACCACCTGACGGTCCTGACCAACATCGAGGGCGTGGACCCGCTCACTGCTTGGCGGATGTACAACCAGGGCGCGCAGGTGGAGCACCGGATCGAGGAGATGGGCCAGTTGGGAGTGGGGCGCACGGCGGTAGACGACATCGGCGGAAACCACGTGCTCTGGAGCCTGGGCGCGCTCGCCTACCAGATGCTGCACCTGGTACGGACGACCGTGCTGGAGAACGGGCGCGAGCAGGTAAAGACGATCCGCGCACTCGTGATCCGCACGCCGGGCAAGCTGGTGCGCCACGCCCGCCGGCTCTGCCTCAAGCTGGTCGATGGCGATCCGCTGTTGAGGATGCTGGCCCACGCCAGGGATCGGCTGCACTGGATCAGGCCGGTGCCACTGCCGGTGATGTAAGGTGGTGGGGTGAGGAGCAGGCGTGAGGCGGCACCGGGCGGTGGCGCCGTTGCGGAGCTTGGGCACGGGACGCGGAAGCGCTGATCGAGCAGGGCTCCCGGCAGCCAAATCCTGCTCCGGAACGCCGCGAAGTTGACGTTGCGCGCCGTTCAGCCGCTGAACACGCCCCTAAACCCGCTTTCGTCGGGCGCCAGCCGGGACTTGTGGCTGTGGATTGCAGGATCTGGGTTCAACCGCCCGTCCCGATCTGCGGGCCGCGCACCTTGGACGGTGTCGCACCTGTACTGTGACAAATCGGGCGCCCGGCACAGAAACATGAGAATCCCCAAAATCCCGTAACTCGTTTCGTGCTTTCGCACTACGGGAAACGGCGCTAATCCACTGCTACTGAGCCACCGCCAAGACTCTGGCGCGCGGCGAAGGGGCGCACTATCATGCGCCCACCCGATCAACCTTTACGTCGTGAACGCAGCACCGCCCGCCCGCGCTCCCGGGCATGGCACCGCTCGTTCAGTCCGGGCCGGCGAAGATCCCCCCGATCGGCGGCAGTATCGGAGCAGCGGTACCCCGGTTTCCCTCTCCCGGCCGCACGGCCGGGGACCTCAACGACAACGGCAAACCCGCCGAAAGGCGGCGACGCAAAGCTACGAGGCTACAGCCAGCCCCGCGTGGGCCGCGCCATGCCAGTCGAGCCGCCGGCGAGACCATCCCATGAATCTTCCCCTGAAGCACGCCGCGTTCGCCGTCCTGACCCTGGCCACCCTGGCCCTCCCCGCGCGCGCCGAAGCGCAGTCGCGGCGGCTGCTGGGCAGCCCCGCCGTCATTTCGCGGCTGGAACGCAGCGAGCCGCGCGAGGCCGGCCCCCTGCTGGTGCCGGTGATGGGCGTGCGCCCCGAGCAGCTGCGCGACACTTATCGGCAGTCGCGCTCCGAGGGCCGCACCCACCACGCCATCGACATCCACGCGCCGCGCGGCACGCCGGTACTGGCCGTGGCCGACAGCCGGGTTCGCAAGCTGCACTCGGGCGACCGCGGCGGGCTGTCGGTGTACCTGGTGGACGAAGACGGCGTCACGCGCTACTACTACGCGCACCTGGACGCCTACGCCGAGGGGCTGCGCGAGGGGCAGCGGGTGCAGCGCGGCGAGGTGATCGGGTTCGTGGGCGACACGGGGAACGCGCAGCCGGGCGACTGCCACCTCCACTTTTCCGTCGCCATCCTGGACGACCCCGCGCAGTGGTGGGAAGGCCGCAACCTGAACCCGTACGATCTGCTGGTGCGCGACTGATCCGCGCCCGGCCTCATCGAAAGACGAAACGCCCCGTCCAGGACACCGGACGGGGCGTGCTGCTTGCGGCAGTCGCCCACTGACGCACTAACGCACTCACGCACTTGTCCCGGGGATGCAGACCGAGAACCTCTCCGAAACGCTTTCCGTGCTGTCGGCCATGGTCACCCCCGCGGTGCTGATCCTGGCCTCCAGCTCGCTGATCGTGGCGACCTCC
>NZ_DATBNB010000372.1 GCF_036554565.1 Longimicrobium sp.
CGGGAAGTTCGCGTTCTGAAAGATGCGCATGTCAGTAATCTCCCCGCGTCAGATGGCCAGACCCTGCGCGGCGGACGACCGGCGCTCGAGGTACAGGGTGAACAGGGTGCGCGTCACGAAGATGGCCGTGAACATCGAGATGATGATGCCGATGCCCAGGGTGATCGCGAAGCCCTGGATGGGCCCGGTGCCCACGTAGTACAGGATGGCCGCCGTGAGCAGGGTGGTGATGTTGGAGTCGACGATGGCCGAAAGCGCCTGCTTGAACCCCTCGCTCACCGCCGCGCGCACGGGGCGGCCGGCGTCCAGCTCTTCGCGGATGCGCTCGAAGATCAGCACGTTGGCGTCTACCGACATGCCGATGGAAAGCACCAGGCCGGCGATGCCGGGGAAGGTGAGCACCGCGTCCACCGCGACCAGCGAGCCCAGCGTGTACAGCACGTACAGCGCGAGCCCGATCACCGCGAACAGCCCCGCCACCCGGTAGTAGCCGATCATGATGAGCACCACGCCCGCCAGGCCGATCAGGCCGGCGATGAAGCCCGCGCGCACCGAGTCGGCGCCCATCGTGGGGCCCACGGAGCGCTCCTCGACGATCTTCAGCGGCACCGGCAGGGCGCCCGCGCGCAGGACCAGGGCCAGCTCGCTGGCGTCTTCCAGCGTGGCGCTGCCCAGGGTGATCTGCCCATTGCGCTCGATCTGCCCCTGGATGACCGGGGCAGTGAACACCTGGTTGTCGAGCACGATGGCCATCTGCCGCTGCAGGTTGCGGCCCGTCTCACGCCCGAACACGCGCCCGCCGCGGCGGTTCAGCTCGAAGTTCACCACCGGGCGGTTGAACTGCGGGTCCGTCGCCGCCACCGCCGACTGCAGGTACTCGCCCGTCATGATGGCGCGGTTCTGCACGAACCACAGCGAGCGGAACTGCTTGTTCTCTTCGGCCTCGGGAACGCCCCACAGGACCTCCGTTCCGCGCGGCAGCGACGCGGCCACCGCCGGGTGGCGCAGCCAGGCGCCGACGGCGGCCGTGTCGGCCACGGCCACCAGCAGCTGCCCCTCGGGACCCACGCTGGCGATCTTGCTCTCGAAGGGCTTGCCCGCCGTTCCGCTGTCGGCCGCGGCACCCTTCTGCTTGAACACGCCGCCCACCGGCGACTCGGCCGCCGGGGCCGCGCGCGCCGCGTTGGGGAAGGCGCGGGCCACGGCCTGGTCCAGGCGGGCCACCGCGGGCTGCACCTCTTCCGGGCGGTTGACGATCTGGAACTCCAGGAACGCGGCCTTGGAGATCACGTCGCGGGCCTGGTTCATGTTCTGCAGCCCGGCCAGCTCCACCACGATGCGGTCGTTGCCGGCCTTCTGCACCACCGGCTCCGACACGCCGAGCGCGTTGACGCGAATGCGCACCACCTTCAGCGCGCGGTCGATGGCCTCGCTGCGCTGCTGGGCGGTGAGTGCCTTGCCGGTCTCGTCCACCTCGAGAGCCATGTGGATGCCGCCCTGCAGGTCCAGCCCCAGGGTGACCATCTGGCCCTTGCGGCCCTGGTTCCAGAAGAGGAGGGCCACGCAGGCGGCCGCGAGCACGAGAATCAAGCCCAGACGGGCCCTGACGTTCTGAAACATCGGAGCTGTGAACTCCCGAGGGAGGATGTGCGAGGATGCTTTCCCGGAGCGGGAAAACGGGGAACGACGGCGCCGTTCGGGATAACTCGAAAAGTTAGCCGCCCTTACGTGCTCCTGTCAACCGCCGCCGCCCCGCCCGCCGGGGGTGCCGGGAGCGGGGCGGCGTACGCCCAAGCCGTTGCCAATCGCCGGTTTAGGCACGGCGTCCGGTGTTGATCACGTTTACCTGGCGAAAGCGCGCCGGCGGGCACCCGTGCGAAACGGCGTTGCTTTGCGACGGCTGTCCCTTTCCGTCGTTGAACGAACCGTGGATCTCGTTGGTGCTTCGTCCGCCGATCAGGTCCATGCCGCTCCAGAACTCGGGCGTGCGCATCTGGTACGCCACGTCCTTGAGCATGCCGCCCACCCGGCCGTTGCGGATCTCGTGGAACACCTGCCCGCCGAACTGGGCGTTGTACCGCTGCTGATCGATGGAGTACGAGCCGCGCCCCTCGATCAGGATCCCGTTCTCGATGCCGCCCACCAGCTCGTCGAGCTTCACGTCGCGGGTGGCGTGCGGCATCAGGTTGACGTTGGGCATGCGCTGGAACTGCACGTCGGCCCAGCTTTGCGCGTAGCTGTTGCCGTGGCTGCGCACGGGCTTGCCGCTCTGCCGGTACCAGTCGGCCAGCATGGGCGCCTGCTCGCGCGTGGTCTGCAGGTCGTTCAAAATGCCGTTCTTGACGATCAGGTACTCGTCCGGGCGCACGCCCTCGTCGTCCCAGCCCACGGTGGCCAGGGCGCCGGGGGTGCTGCGCTCGGCCTGGATGTTCATGATCTCCTGGCCGTAGCGGAACTTGCCCAGGAAGTCGCCGATGGGGTGGATGAACGACGTTCCGGCGTAGTTGGCCTCGAACCCCATGATGCGGTCGAGTTCGGTGGGGTGCGCGATGGACTCGTGGATGGTCAGGAACAGGTGCGAGGGCATCAGCACCAGGTCGTAGCGCCCCGGCTCCACCGGTTTGGCGGAAAGCTTGGCGACCGCATCCTCGGCCCACCGGCGGGCGTTGTTCACCAGGTCGGCGTTGCGGACGTGCTCGTAGCCCAGCCCCATGGCGGCCACGGGGGTGCTCTGCCGTGCCTGGAAGTCGCCGCCGTCCGCGGCCACCGCCGTCACCGTCATCTGCGGCAGGGTGCGGTAGATGGTCTGGACGGTGTAGCTGCCGTCGGTGGAGGCGAAGGTCTTTTCCTCGCGCAGAAAGAAGAGCGACGAGGTGACGAACCGCGCCCCGGCCACGCCCAGCGCCGCGGCGTTGGCCTCGAAGAGCAGGTTCACCTTTTCCTCGATGGGCACGTCGAACGGGTCCACCTGGATGGGCGACTGCCAGCGCCCGTCCACCACCCGCTCCACCGGCGCCAGCTCCACCGGCCGCTGGCGCGCGGCGGCGTTGGCCCGCGCCTGCGCCACGGCCTGCCGGGCCACGCGCGTGACCTCCTCGGCGTTCACCTCGCGGCTGGCGGCGAAGCCCCACGCCCCGTTCGCCAGCACCCGCACGCCGAAGCCCGACGTTTCCGAGTCCTGGAAGCCGGTGATCTGCCGCTCGCGCGTGCCGACGGACTGGTTGCGGTTGCGGTTGATGCGGACGTCGGCGTACTGCGCGCCGGCGCTCTTCGCGGCATCCAGGGCGCGCATGGCGAGCTCGCGCTGGTCGGCGTCGCCGGACGTGATGATGCGGGCCGCGTGCGCGGCGCCGCTCGGGAGCACGGAAAGCCCGGCGGCTGCGGCGGCGCTGCGGGTGATGAATTCGCGGCGTTTCATACGGCTGCGCTCTGGGGATGATGGTGTGAGCGGATTGTAACGTGGAACGCGCGTTCGAACAACCGGGGCACGTGCGGGTCTCGGAGCCCGGTCGCCAGGCGGATTGGGAAGGCCCTAAGTCCCGATGCCTGGCCGGGGAGGCCACCGCGCCACACGTGCCGAAGCGCGATCGAATTCTCCCCTCTCCGCATGCGCAGCATGCGGGGAGGG